>DASYSS010000099.1 GCA_036003045.1 Gemmatimonadaceae bacterium | reverse complement strand
TTGATCTCGCCAGACCGGAGCTTTCCGCGAAGCTCCAGGTACCAGTCCTCGGCCACGTCCTTGGCCTTTGCGAGGCTCTCTTCCTTCGTGCTGGTCCGGCGGTTCTTGCCGCCAAGGTAGCTGGAGCACTGCCAGCAACTGCTGTTCGGGCGTTTGTAGACGTGGACCTTGCCGCCCAGGATGGTGTGCTGTTCGTTCACCCCGCCCTCCAGAACTCTTGAAACCGTCGAAAGTGTGGAAGAGTTGTGTAAGGGTAGGTGCGGGCGGACCTTATGTCAATAACAGTTTGCCTGGCTTAGAGTTACAGCGCTCCTGTTGATGAGCTTTGATGCTTTTAAGTCCCTCGCGTCTACCCGTTTCGCCATCCTGGCGATTCACTCACCGACGGCGAACCTAGGACCATCGGCCGCGGCGCACGCAACTCGTCGGGGAGGATTCATCGCGCGCCGACGAGCGCGCCCACGAAGAGCGGGAAACGGGACTCGAACCCGCGACCCCAACCTTGGCAAGGTTGTGCTCTACCAACTGAGCTATTCCCGCGTGCGGTGAATATACCCCAACTCAGGGGCGCTCGCCGAGCGCGTGCACGGCGTACCACGCGGTCCACGCGAGGAGCCCGGACAGCGATGCGTCGCCGCCGTTCGCCACCGCCATGCCCTCGGCGTCGATCACTTCGGCGGCACGACCTCCATCCAGCGTCGCGCGTCGCAGCCACTGCAGCACGTTCGCGGCGTCGGGGCCGATGAGCCGCGCGCACTGCTGCGTGAGCGAGTGCGGCGTCACGTCGATCGCCTTCACCGTGCGACGATACGTCGAGTCGTGGCGGGGCACCGCTTCGTAGATCGGCAGCCAGAACGCCGATGCCGACGGGTCGTCGGCTTCCGACGTCGCGCCCGCAAGGTCGATCGACGATGCGAACGTCGAGCGTCCGCCGCTCCCCGACGATGTGCCTGCCGTCGCGCCGCTCGTCGCGCCCGACGTCGCTTTCGCCGGATGTTCGACGATGAAATGGCGATGGATCGCCGCGCGAACGGCGTCGGGGTCCTCGATCTCCTTGGCGGTGTCTTCATCGAGCGTTCGCTTCAACACGTCGAGCGCGTGCGCGGCCGCGGCATTCGCGTGCAGCGTGAACGGATGTGGCGCGGGAACGCCCGACGGGCTCACCTCGGTCGTGTAGAGCGGAATGCGCTTGTCGCGCCGAGCCTCCAGGTCGTCGGCGACGAGATAGAGCGTATCGGCGAGCACCGGCTCGTCGACCACGCGGTCGTCGCCCGTGTCGCGGATGTAGCGGTCGGTGGCGATGGGGTAGCCGGCGACCCCCTCGAGCGCAAAGCCGGGCTCGAAGAGCGTGCCGTCGAGATAGTGCACTCCCCTGCCCGGCGCGTAGCCGTGCAATTCGCACATCCGGAGCAGCAGCTCTCGCGCGAGCGGCGCGTCGGCCAACTGCACGGCGGGAATCGTCCACGTGAGCGCGTCCCAATCGCGGATCGTCATCCCATGGCCGTTCCATGGTGCGCGCGAGCGCACCAGATAGTACTGCGCGTCGTCGAGCGCGCGGCCGACCGCGTAGAAGTACGCGAACAAGAGATTCCGGTTGATCAGCCGGTCGATCGCTTCGTTGCCCGACGCCTGCTCGAGCGATTGCACGGCGTCGCGCGTGGACGCGAGCAGCTCTCGCCATCCGCGGCGGCGAAGCACGAGCGCGGTCGACTCGGCGCCATCACGCTCGGGTCCGACGGCGATGAAGAACGCCACCTGCTCTCTCGCCCCGGCCGCGATGGTGATCGTGCGGCGGATGCCGTAGCTGACACCGTCGATGTCGATCTGCGCTTCACCGTCGGCCAGAATCGCGAGCGCCGCGAGACCGGGAAGCGATGCGCCTTCGAGCAGCACCGTGCCGGACGCCGAACGCGATACGCGGATCGCGTCCTCGAACGGCCGCGCTGTCTGCACGCGAAGCTGTCGGTGGCCCGCCGTGCCGGCGAGCGAGACGTCAATTGTTCTTTGCGCGGCGCCCCGGTTCTCGATCGAGAGCGCGTAGACCGCCCCCGACACGTCGGCGTCTCGGCCGTATGGCGCGAAGATCGTTCCGCGCACCAGCAGCTCGCCGACCGTGCACGTGAAGGTCGGAATCCATCCCAGCGCGCGTTCCCATGCGATCGGAACTTCCGACAGGTAATGGCGTACGCCATCCACGCCGAGCATCGGACGGGCGAGCGGCGGCTCGGTGCCGTCGATGAAATTCGGTCCGCCGGCAAATTCGATCGCCGATCGCGCGGCGCGATGGAGCATCCCGACGGCGTGGATCGACGCGTCGGCGGGGTGAATGCACGGCAACGCAACCCAATGGTTGCCGGTGATCTGCCACGGAATGGACGGAGGCGGAAGCAGTGACACGAGCGCGAGTGTATCTTGTTGGCGACCGAGGAATGATAGTCGGACCAGCCATGCTTCGATCCCCCAATAACGTCCCACGTCGCGCGACGCGAGTTTTCGATTGACGGTTCGCAAGTTCATTCGATCGAGCGCGGCGCTCCTCATCTGCCTCTCCGCCCGCCGATCCGTCGCCCAGGCCACAACCAATCCGCAGGTCGACGCGTCCGTGCTCCCGCGCGGGGTCGGCGCCGTGCGCGTGCTCTCGGCCTGGACTCGCTTTGACGAGCTGTTCGGCACGGCGCCCGGCTTGACCGGGTTTCCCCGCAACATCGCGTACAGTCTCAACACGGATTCGTTGACGACCGTCCGCGCGCCCCAGTTGGCGCCGGTCGAGCAAGCGGTCCGGACGCTGACCAACGATCCGGCGTTTCGCCTCACGGCCGGCCGGCTCGTCGCGGCGGCCAATTCGCGCATCGTCACCGCGCCGCTCATTCTCGAGTACGGGCTGCTCAAGTATCTCACGATCGACGCCGTCGTCCCGCTGGTCGAGACGCGCTCGACCGTGTTTCAGCAGCTCAATCCGACGTTCGGCGCCGTCAACGTCGGGCCGAATCCGTCGCTCACGAACACGCAGCTGCGCGCGTCGGAGTCCGCGCTCGTCGCGTCCCTACGCTCTGCCGCGACGGCGCTGTCGCAGCGCCTGGCGCAATGCCAGGCGACACCGACCCCGGACTGCGCGTCGATCCTGGCGCAGCCGGCCACGGTCCAGACGCTAGTCCAAACGACGGGCACGACGGCGACCGCGATCGAAACCCTGTACGGCGGCGACGTCGCGCATCCGGGGCAGCAGTTCGTTCCGATCGCCGGCACCCTGACTCAGGTGGTGATCGACGCCCGCCTCGCCAATTTGATCGCGCAATATCAAACGCTGTTGCCGACGGCGACGATCACGGGCACGGTCGCCGGCGCGGGCGGCCCCGGAGCGCGCATCGACTTGCAGCAGATGTTCGCGAACGTCGGACGCGACTCGCTGGCGAGCGTGAGCCGCACCTCGATCGGCGACGTGTCCGTCGGCGCAACGCTTCAACTATTCAACAATTTCGGTGACACGATCGCCGGGCGAAAAGCGCGGCTGGCCGTGCATGGTGAGTTCCGCCTCGGCACCGGCGAGCCGGCGAATCGCAACCGGATGTTCGACGTGCCCACTGGCTACGGCCAACCCGGTGTGGAAATCGGCGCGGCGAGCGATCTGCTGTTCGGCGGCCACGTCGGGGCGACCATCCTCGGATCCTATACCGCGCAGTTCGGCTCGATCAACGTCGCCCGCGTTCCAAATCCCGCGGACCTGTTGCTTCCCCTCGATGACCCGGTGCCAGGCACCTACAGCGCGGGCAACGTGATCTCGTTCAGCGTCATCCCGCGCTGGCGGTTGGCGGGCTACTTCACAATCAACGGCGAATACACGTTCACGAACGTTGGCGCCGACCAGTACGTCCCCGTGGTCGCCGTCGCCAGCAACGCTCCGCTCGGCAACGCCGCCGCGACGACCCAAGCCCTGGGATTCGGTTTCTCATATTCGACGACCGGAATCAGCAACGCCGTGCCGCGCAAGGTGCCGTACGAAGTCTCGTTCAGCCATCTCGAGACGCTCACCGGGAGCGGGGGGCCGGTACCAAAGGCATTTCGGGACCAGGTGATGCTGAAAGTGTACTTGGGCAGGTGACGGCGTCACATTCCGCCGTCTTGCCGCTTGACACGCATCTCGGATGGCGGCTCGAGCCTCGCTGTGAGCAGCTCATGCTCCGGGCTGACGCTCGAGGCTAGGCTCGCGTCGGCCATCGCGATGCTCAAGCGCCAGGCAGGCCTGCCTCAGTAGTCAGTTGCGCCTTACCGGCCACCAGCAGCTCTCGGGCGTGCGCGCGACTCGTCGCGCTTTCCGCGTCGCCGCCGAGCATCCGCGCCACTTCCGTCACCCGCTCGTTGTCCGACACGATGCTGATGTCGGCCGTCGTCACCCCGCTTCGCGCACCTTTGCTGACGACGATGTGATGATGCGCCCGCGCCGCGATCTGTGGCAGGTGCGTGATGGCGAAGACCTGGTGGTGTCCGGCGACGCGGCGGAGGGTGTCGCCGACCTGAAGGCCGACGCGTCCCCCGATCCCCGCGTCCACTTCGTCGAAGACCAGCGTCGGCACGCGGTCCAAACGGGCCAATATCGTCTTGAGCGCGAGCATCACGCGCGACAGCTCGCCGCCCGACGCGACGCGGCTGAGCGGACGCGCCTCGTGTCCGACGTTGAGCGCCACCCGGAACTCGACGTCTTCGGCTCCATGCTCGGCGATTTGCTGCAGCGCGTTCAGCGAAACGGTGAGATGCCCGTCGGGCATGCCGAGATCCGGCAATACCTTATCCACGGCACGCGCGAGCCGCTTCGCGGCGTATTGCCGCTTCGCCGTGAGCGCGCGCGCCCCCGACTCCAGCGTGGACCGCGCGGCGCGCTCGCGGCTTTCCAGTTCCTTCACGTCCATATCGGCCGAGTCGACGAGATCGAGCTCGGCCCGCGCCTCGGCGACGGCTCGAATCACCTCCGGAATCGAGCCGCCGTACTTCTTCGTCAGCCGAAACAACAGGTCTCGTCGCCGCCTGACCTCCTCGAGCCGCGACGGGTCGAGATCCACCGACGCCTCGTATTCCGTCAGCTCGCGAGCCAGTGCCTCGATCGCGAAGTACGCCGAGTCGAACACCTCTTGCAACCGCGACAAGGCCGGGTCGATCCGTTGGATCGATGACAATTGTTTGGCAATCGCGCCCAGTCGTTGGAGCACGGCGTCGTCGTCGCCGTCGAGCGTCGACGCGAGTCCACCGGCGAGCGCGCGCAGCTCGTCCGCGTTCTCGAGTCGTCGCGCTTCGTCCTCGAGCCGCACGTCTTCGCCCTCGACGAGCTTGGCGTCGCCGATCTCACGTACGACGTGCCTCAGGTAATCGGCGCGCCGCGCGGCTTCGGCGCGCCGCTTCGACAGGTTGGCGATCTCCCGGACGGCCGTGGCGAGCTCCGAATGGGCACGCGCAACTGTCGCGGCTTCCTTTTCCGAGTCGGCGAACGCGTCGAGAATGTGTCGTTGCGCGGCGGGGTCGAGGAGCGTTTGGGCTTCGTGCTGGCCATGGATGTTCACCAGCGCGCGTCCGACCTCGGCGAGGATTCCCGCGTTGACCGATGTTCCGTTGATCCAAGCGCGTGCGCGGCCGGCGGTCACCTCGCGCTTGAGCACCACGATCGAATTCTCGATCTCGATGCCATGGTGATCGAGCAGCGCGCGGATCTCCGGACGCTCGCCGGCGTCGAACGTTCCCTCGACCGTGGCGCGGTCGGCGCCGCTTCGAATGACGTCGGCGCTGGCGCGGTCGCCCAGCAAGAGTCCGAGCGCACCGACGATGATCGACTTCCCCGCTCCGGTCTCGCCCGTGAGAACGTTGAACCCAGGCGCGAGCGGCAAAGCGAGCGACTCGATGATCGCGAAGTTCCGAATTCGCAGCTCGCTCAGCATCCGCCACCGGCTCCTAGCGTTCCGCGTCTCGCTCGGCGAGCCCTCCCCATCCCAGCTTTTGCCTGAGCGTCGAGAAGAACGTCGCGCCGGGGAACCGAATGATCAACACGTCGCCTTCGGCGCGCCGAATGCTGAGCGTCTCACCGCCGGAAAACGTGGTTCCCACCTGGCCGTCGACGGTCACGAGCAGCTCGGCCGGCTGGTCGTCGGCCGTGAGCGTCACCTCGGCGCTCGACGGAAGAATCACCGTCCGGATCGCGAGCGTGTGCGCCGACACCGGCGTGACGACGATCGACTCGAGCGTCGGAAAGACCACGGGTCCGCCGGCCGAGAGGCTGTAGGCCGTCGAGCCGGTCGGTGTCGAGAGCACGACGCCGTCCGCCGCATAGCTGGCGACCGCTTCACCGTTCGCCGATACACGAATTGAGACGACGCGCGCGAATCCCCCCTTGTGCAACACCACGTCGTTGAGCGCGATCCACCGCTCGCGCTCGACGCCGCGCACGTCCAGCACCTTGGCGCGAAGGGCCATGCGAGGCTCGGCCACGTAGTCGTGCCGGGCGAAACGCATCAGCGCGTTGGAGAGCTGGTCGGCGTTGCAACACGTGAGGAAGCCGAGCCGCCCCAGGTTGACACCGAGGATCGGAACGGGGTGCGGCGCTATGACGCGCGCCCCGCGCAACAGCGTACCGTCGCCGCCGAGCGTGAGCAACGCATCGAGATGGGACGGATCTTCGATTCGCTTGCCACCGGCGACTTCGTGGAGCTCGTCCTCGTACGCCAATTCGAGTCCGAGCGCCGGCGACAGCTCGCGAAGCGTCTGCAAGACGGCGGGAAGACCCGTGTAGCCGCGATGTCCGACGACGCCGAGGCGGATCACCCGGCGATCGCCTCGCTCTCGTGCAACGCCCGAACCCGCTCGGCGATTCCCGCCGCGTCGAGGCCGCACACGGCGAGCTGCCGCGCGCGCGACGCCGCGTGGATCACGCGATCGGGCACTCCGTGCACCGAGACCCGAACCGCCGAATCATGCCGCGCGATCACCGACGACATGAAGGCGCCGAATCCGTTCACGACGGTGCCTTCCTCGACGACCAGGACATGGCGATGGTCGGCCAGGATCGCGGCGAGCGTCACTTCGTCGTACGGCTTCATGAACCGGCAGTTCACGACGCTCACGTTGATGCCCTCGGCCGCGAGAGACTCAGCCGCCGCGAGCGATGGACGCACCATCGTTCCCACCGCGAAGATGGCGAAGTCAGTCCCGCGGCGCGGCACGTCCCACGTCGCATAGGGAATCGGGTCGAGGACCGCCGCCGGCGCGGGCACGTCCGGCGCCGCGTCGCGAGGATAGCGAATCGAGAACGGACCGGTGTGGTGCACCGCGGTCCCGAGGAGGCGAAGCATCTCCGTGGCGTCGCTCGGCGCCGTGACCGTCATGCCCGGCACCGCGAGCAGGTAGGCGATGTCGTACAGGCCCATGTGCGTCTCGCCGTCTTCGCCGAC
The DNA here is from genome assembly GCA_036003045.1 of Gemmatimonadaceae bacterium. Lineage (NCBI taxonomy): Bacteria > Pseudomonadati > Gemmatimonadota > Gemmatimonadia > Gemmatimonadales > Gemmatimonadaceae > Gemmatimonadaceae bacterium. The sequence goes on along the minus strand of DASYSS010000099.1, from coordinate 131,078 downwards.
GAGCCCCGCGCGGTCGAGGCAAAACGTCACCGGCAGCGATTGAATCGCGACGTCGTGCACGATGCTGTCGTATGCCCGCTGGAGGAACGTCGAGTAGATCGCGACGACCGGGCGCACGCCGCGCGTGGCCATCCCCGCGGCGAACGTCACCGCGTGACCCTCCGCGATGCCCACGTCGAAAAAGCGGTCGGGATGCGCCTTCGCGAACGCGTCGGTGCCCGTGCCGCTCGGCATGGCCGCGGTGATCGCGACGACACTCTTGTCGTGGTTCCCCAACTCGGCGAGACCGGCGCCGAACAGCTTCGTGTACGCCGGATTCGACGTCGACTGCTTGCGTTGCGCACCGGTCGTCGGGTCGTGCCCCGGCGGCAGCGCGTGCCATTTCTCGCCGCTTCGTTCCCCGGCGGGGAATCCTTTTCCCTTCTGCGTGATGACGTGAACGAGCCGCGGTCCTTTCATCGCGCGCACGGCGGTGAGCGTGTCGATCATCGCGCCGATGTCATGGCCGTCGATCGGACCGAAGTAGCGGAAGCCGAGCTCCTCGAACAGCACGCCGGGCGTGAGGAACGTCTTGACGCTCTCCTCCCATTTGCGGACGAGCGTGCCCACCGACGACAGCGGGCCGGGCGCGTGGTCCACGAGCTCGCCGATCGCCGAACGCACCCGGTTGTAGAGCGAGTTCCGCTGCACCGAGTTGAGATACTTGGACATCGCGCCGACATTGGGCGCGATCGACATCTCGTTGTCGTTGAGGATGACGATGATGTCGCGGCCCGAGTGTCCGGCGTTGTTGAGTCCTTCGTAGGCCAAGCCCGAGGTCAACGCGCCGTCGCCGACGATCGCGGCGACCTTGAAGTCTTCACCCTTCACGTCCCGGCCGACGGCCATGCCGAGCGCGGCGGAGATCGAGGTCGACGCGTGCCCGGCGCCGAATGCGTCGTAGTCGCTCTCGCTGCGCTTGAGGAACCCGGACACTCCGCCTTCCTGGCGCAGTGTTTCCATTCGCGCGTTACGGCCGGTGAGCAACTTGTGCGGATAGCCCTGGTGGCCCACGTCCCACACGAGCTGGTCGCGGGGCGTATCGAAAGCGTAGTGCAGCGCGATCGTCAGCTCGACGACCCCCAATCCGGCGCCGATATGGCCGCCCGTCCGCGAGCAGACATCGATCAGCCGGGCGCGCACGTCGTCCGCCAGGTGGCGGAGCTCCTCCCGGTTCATCCCGCGGACGTCAGCGGGCGAATTGACGCGGTCGAGGATGCTCATGGGTGGGTGGGGGGGAGCATTGTCGCTGTAAAAGTTAGCGACCGGCTACGAAGCGCGCTCGACCGCGAAATGCGCCAGCGCATCGAGCTCCTCGTTGAGTAAACCCTCGTGGCGCAACGCTCGGCACGCCTGCTCGACCAACTCGCCTGCCCTGCGCTCAGCCCCGGCGACGCCGAGCGCGCGCGGGTACGTGCCCTTGGCCAGATCCAGGTCGCGTCCAGCGGTCTTGCCGAGGCGGTCGGTAGTGGCCGTGACGTCGAGCACGTCGTCGGCGATCTGAAACGCGAGACCGATCGAATCGCCGTACTCGGCGAGCGCGTCGAGTTTCGCCGGCAACGCCTGCGCCGCCATTCCGCCGATCACCGCTGCCGCCCGAATCAATGCGCCCGTCTTTGCTCGGTGGATTCGTTCCAGATCTTCGACGGGCGGATCGCTTCCCTCCGCGTCGAGGTCCAGGAGCTGGCCGCCGATCATTCCGCCGGCTCCCGAAGCGTGCATCAGCTCTCCGGCGACGTTCGCGGATTGCTCGTCGCTGAGCCCAAGCTCGCGGGCGGCGCGAAACGCCGAGAGCGCGGCGACGGGCACCATCGCCACGCCGGCGACGGTCGCGGTGCGCACGCCGAATGCCCGATGCGCGGTCGGCCGGCCGCGGCGAATGTCGTCGTCGTCCATGCACGGCAAGTCGTCGTGGATGAGCGAGTACGCGTGCACCACCTCGATGCTGGCGGCGAGCGCCGACGCATCCGCCGTTCCTCCCGCCGCGCGATACGCCGCGAGGAGGAGCAGACCGCGGAGCCGCTTGCCTCCGCCGAGCAGCGCGTATCGGACGGCCTCGATGAGCTGCGGTCCGAGATCGTTCGCGTGTCGATCGCATAGCGACGAGAGCTCCCGATCGATCGCCGAGCGCTGCGCCCTCCAGTCGATCGACAGAGGCGCGCGTTCACTCACGCCGATCGACGACATCAAACGTTCCGTCGGCGCGTTCAACGAGGCGGTGCACCGTGGCTTCGGCGTTGGCGAGATCGGCGGATGCCCCGCGCAGATGCTCCACGCCCTCCTCGAACAGCGCGAGCGATTGGGCGAGATCCACACCCTCGCGCTCGAGTTGCGCGACGATTGCCTCCAGCCGCGCCAGCCGCTGCTCGAAGGTCATGGCTTCTCGTCTCGGCGGACGCGCGCCGGCACGACGCCGTCGCTCACGACTAGCTCGAAGGGCATACCGTCGATGAACGAATTGATCGACGTGAGCGTTGCCCCATCCAGGCCGCGCGGCACGGCGTAGCCGCGCGCGAGCGTCGCCAACGGACTCAAAGCGTGCAGCCGCCCGGCGATCGATTGAATGGCGCTCTTTTCCGCGGCGACCACGTTCGAGCCGACCTCGGCGAGGTCGCGCGCCGCGTGGCGCAGCCGATCCTTGCGCATCCGGACGGCAGAGCGTGCGCCACCGGTGAGACGCGTCGCGATGCGTCTCAACTCGGCTTCGAGCTCGGCGCGCGATCGTGTGGCGGCTTCGGCGGCGGCGGATGGCGTGGGGGCGCGAACGTCGGCGACGAGGTCGCACATGCACACGTCGATCTCGTGGCCCACCGCGGAAATCGTCGGTACCGGACACGCCGCGACGGCGCGCGCGACCTTCTCGTCGTTGAAGACGGAGAGATCCTCTTTGGCCCCGCCGCCGCGCGAGACGATCACGACGTCGGCGCGTCCCCACTTCGACACGCGGCGGAGCGCGGCGCACAGTTCGGAGCGCGCCGAATCGCCCTGCACCGCCGCGGCCACGACGACCAGCCGCACCGCCGCGCGACGCCGGCGCACGACCGCCACGATGTCGTGGAGCGCCGCACCGTCCGGGCTCGTGATCACGGCGATCACCCGCGGGAATCGCGGGAGCGCGCGTTTGCGCTCCGGCGCGAGAAGTCCATCGGCCTCGAGCCGTTGCCGAGTTTTTTCGAGCGCCTTACGACGCAGGCCATCACCTTCGGCGTCCAGGCGCAGCACGGTGAATTGAAGCTCGCCGCGAGCCGGATAGACGGTCGGCCGCCCGAAGGCCACGACCTGCATGCCGTCGTCGGGCGGCGCGGCGATTCGACGCTGGTCTCGGTTCCACACGACGGCCCGGACCTGAGCCGTGCGATCGCGCAGCGTGAAGTACCAATGACCGTTGCGGTGCGCCTTGAAGTCGCCGACCTCGCCGCGAATCCAGAGCGGGATGAACGCGCCTTCGAGCAGCTCGCGAGCGGTCTCGTTCAACGTACCGATCGAGATGGCGCTCTGCGCGGTCTCGCCGGGATACCGGGCGGGCGCCTCGGGGGGAAGGGTCGGCATCGGTGGAGGCGCGGGGCGGCGGGCCGGAGCGCGTTCGACCTGATCCGGCGCCGAAAACAAATTGAGGTCGCCGCCTTCACCGCTATCGCCGGCGGACCGACGCGGAGTCATCCCGCCGTTCCCAATTGTTCGGCGGCCTTCACGGTGTTCGCCATCAACATCGCGATCGTCATCTTGCCGACTCCGCCTGGGACGGGCGTGATGAGCGACGCGACCTCGCGCGCCGATTCGAACGCGACGTCGCCGACGAGACGTGTGCCCGACTTCTTGGTCGCGTCTGGGATCCGGTTCATGCCGACGTCGATGACCACGGCGCCCGGTTTCACCATGTCGCCCGTGACCATCTCGGCCCGCCCCGCGGCGACGATGAGTATGTCCGCGCGTCGCGTCTGCTCAGCAAGGTCGCGCGTGCGGCTGTGGCAAACGGTCACGGTGGCGTCGACTCCCGGCTGAACCATCAATGCGGCCATCGGCTTGCCGACGATGTTGCTTCGTCCGATGACGACGCAATCGGCGCCGGCGGTCGTGACGCCATAGGTCTGCAACATGTAGAGCACACCTGACGGTGTACACGGCGCAAACCCGTCGCGCTCGCCGATCCACAGCTTGCCGACGTTCACCGGGTGAAATCCGTCGACATCCTTGTCGGGGCGAATGCGGCGAACGATCGCGTCGGAATCGATACCCTTCGGCAGCGGCATCTGAACGAGAATGCCGTGCACCGCCGGGTCGGCGTTCAAGCGATCCACGATCGCCACGAGCTCCGTCTGGCTGGTCGTTGCCGGCAGGCGGATCGTCTCGCCGTTCATGCCGAGCTCGATGCAGGTCCGCTCTTTGGCGCCGACGTACACCGCGCTCGCGGGATCGTCGCCGACCAGCACCACGGTGAGTCCCGGCGTCACGCCTTTGGCGGTAAGCGCGGAGACACGCCGCGCGACCTCGCCCTGCATCCGCGCCGCGAGCGCCGTCCCGTCGATCAACTTTTTGTCCACCGCAGGTGCAGCCATCGGCTCAGCGCGCAAAGTCCACGGCCCTCGTTTCGCGAATCAACACGACTTTGATCTGCCCCGGGTACTGCAATTCCGCCTCGATGCGCCGAGCGATCTCCTCGGACATCGTCGTCATACGGGCATCGTCGACGTGGTCGGGCAGCACGATGACACGCACTTCGCGGCCCGCCTGGATGGCGAACACCTTTTCGACGCCTCGATAGCTGGAGGCGATCTTCTCGAGGCCTTCCAGCCGCTTCACGTACGTCTCGAAGGCCTCGCGTCGGGCGCCTGGGCGCGATCCGGAGATCGCGTCGGCGGCCTGCACGAGGACCGAGATCTCACTCTCGTGTGGCACGTCATCGTGGTGGGCCGCGATGCAGTTCACGACCAGCGGATTTTCGCCGTACTTGGTCGCGACCTCGACTCCCAGCTGGACGTGCGTGCCTTCGTGCTCGTGCGTGAGAACCTTGCCGACGTCGTGCAGCAGCGCGCCGCGCCTGGCCATGTTCACGTCGAGCCCGAGCTCCGTCGCCATGATGCTGGCGAGCCAGGCGACTTCCTTCGAGTGTTGCAGGATGTTCTGGCCGTAACTCGTTCGCCAGCGCATACGTCCGACCAGCTTGACCAACTCGGGATGTAGTCCGTGCACGCCGGCGTCGTACGCCGCCTGCTCGCCCGTCTCGGTGATTTGCGTATCGACTTCCTTCCGCGATTTGTTGACGACCTCTTCGATACGGCCTGGGTGGATACGGCCGTCGGAAACGAGCTTCTCGAGCGCGAGCCTCGCTATCTCGCGGCGGATCGGGTCGAAGCACGAGACGACGACTGTATCGGGGGTGTCGTCGATGATGACGTCGACACCCGTGGCCAGCTCGAACGCCCGGATGTTTCTCCCCTCGCGTCCGATGATGCGACCCTTCATCTCGTCGTTGGGCAGCGACACGGCCGATACGGTCGTCTCGGCCGTGTGGTCGGCGGCGATCCGTTGGATCGCGAGCGCGACGATCTTTTTCGCCTCACGCTCGGCGTTTCGCTTGGCGCTTTCCCGGATCTCGCGGATCCGGTTGGCGGCGTCGGCCTGAGCCTCCTCCTCCATCCGGCGAAGAAGCTCGTTCTTGGCGTCCTGGGCGGACATGCCGGCCATCTGCTCGAGGCGTCGTCGTTCCTCGCTCACGAGCTTGTCGAGTTCCTGCTCGCGCTCGCCAACGGCCTTTTCACGCCGCCCGAAGTCGCTGGCGCGTTTGCCTAGCTCTTTGTCACGCTGCTCGAGGACCTCGAACTTCCGGTCGAGCACGGTGTCGCGCTCCGAGACGCGGCGCTCTTCGCGCTCGACTTCCTCGCGACGGCCGCGGACCTCCAACTCGAAGTTTTCGCGGAGGCGAATCACGTCTTCTTTGCCGGAAACGACGGCCGTTTTGCGGAGGTTGTCCGCGTCTCGCTCGGCATCGCCGACGATCCGCTTCGCGGTGTCCTCCGCGGTCGCTTTCGCGTCGGCCTGTCGCTGCCGCTCGGCGGCTCGCCCTCTCGACCTTCCTAAAATGAAAGATGCCGGCCCGGCAACTATAAGGGTGCCAAGCGCGGCAAAGATCGCGTACTCGTTCATATGGAATCTATGCTCCACCGCGGGGTGGGCCGCGGACCCAGGAGAACCACGGCTGTCCCGCCGGCGCACACTCGGTAACCTACAGCGAATCCGACACGACGCCGGCGAAGGGCATCACATGGGTCTCGCTAAATACCGGGCGCGCTTGCACCTACGGGCCAGCTCGGCTATGCGCGCTAAGCTATTAGCAGATTACCTAAAGCGCAATGAAGCCGTGTCCGACGTCACAACGTCGCGGCTAGCCCGCCCGCTTCGAGGGGGGCAGAAGCGGTCGTACGAAATCGCTCAAGTCGGCGATCGAAGCATTCGTCTCGTCGAGTGACGCACGAGCATCAAACAATTCGCCGGTGACCTGAAGGGCCGCCAACACCACGGCTCGGCTCGATTCGACCACAGCGCCGCTCGCGAGGACCTTGCGAATCAAAGCGTCGAGGTAGTTCGCGACCTCGTGCGCGTGCTCCGGCGAAGTGTCCGTCCGGATCGTGTACTCATCGTTGAGGATCGTGACCCGGGTCGTGGTCTTCTTGCTGCTCACCGTTCACCTCCGCGCGCCTGCTGGCGAAGAAACCGAACCCGCTCGAGCATCTGCTTGGCGCGGGCAGTGGCCTCATCAAGCCGGTTCTGCAGGCGCTCGTTCTCCCGTTCCAACGTCGTCACCCGGCTCGACAAGTCGAGGGCGACGGCGCCTCCTTCCTGGCCCTCGACTTCCTTGAGCTTCGACTCCGCCGTCAGGGCGCGACGGCGAAACGCCGCCAGCTCGTCCGCCAGATGGCGGACCAGCAAATCCAGTTCAGCGACTGCGTGCGACTCAGGTCGCTCGTTGTCTGACATTGAGCTCGGCCAGTGCGCGAAGGATGTCCGTGCGTCGTGCTTCCAACTCGCGATCACGTAGAGTGCGCTCCGAATGGCGGAACGTCAACCTCCACGCGAGGCTTCGATACCCAGGTTCAACGCCAGCGCCAACATAGCGGTCGAATAATTCCACGCTTTCGAGGAGTTTGCCGGACACGCGCCGCATGACCGCTTCCACCTCGGCCGCGCGGACACCGTCGGGCACCGAGAGCGCGAGGTCGAACTCGGAAGCCGGCGTCGACGGCAGCGGGATGAAGCGACGCGGGGTCTCGGGAGCACGCTCGGCGATGCGATATGCGGACTTTCCGGCGGGCGCGACGTCGTCCGACGACATGACCCCGAGCGACAACTCGACGCCGAACGCGGGCGACGCCCACACGGGCGCGTCGAGCATCAGACGTCGCACTTGGCCGACGGGGAGACCGTTCACCATCACGAGCCAGAGCGCGTCATCGTGAACGGGTCTGGCCGCGGTGACACTCGCCCAAAGATCCTTCTCGTCTCTGGCGACCACCTCGACTTCCGCTCCGGGATATGCCGATCGGGCGACCGTGACGGCCAAAGCTTTCACGTCCCAGGCGTCGTAGACTGCCCACGCCGAGAACTCCGGAGACTTTGGGTCGGTGAAATGCGGCGGCTCGCGGCGCCCCATGACCAACGCGCCGACGCGGAGGTCTTCGACAGGCAGGCGCGCGCCGCTCGGATCGAAGGCCGATCCGATCTCGAATAGGCGAAGGTTCCCCTGCATGCGCGCGAGATTGTACTCGGCGCGCCGAGACAGCGTGTCGAGGATGTCCCGCCGGAGGTAGGCCTCGTTTTCGGCGAGCGGATTCATGACGCGCGCGAAGTCCGATCCGCCCGCGACGAAAGGCATCGGTCGAAGCTCGAGCATCCCCGCCCCGACGAGTGTTTCGCGGACGCGTTTCGAGGTGAGCCACGTCGGATCGTCCGGCACGATCCCCGGCCGGAACGGGCGCATCTCCAGCGGGAAGCTGTCGTATCCGCGGAGCCGCGCGACTTCCTCGATGAGATCCACCTCGAGCGACACGTCCTGACGCCACGAAGGCGCCGCCACGCGCAAATGGTCGTCCGCAAGCTCCACGTCGAACCCGACGCTTCGAACGAGCAGCTCGATTTCACCAGCGGCGATGGGAGTTCCCAGGAGCGCCGAGACTCGCATTGGGCGAACGACGATGCGTTCGCGTCGTGTTGGCTTCGACGAGGGCCCCGTGAGATCCACCGGCGCGCCCGCGACGCTTCCTCCGGCGAGCAGCATGATGATCTGGGCGACGCGCTCTAGAGCCTTGGGCGCGATCTCGACGTCCACGCCGCGCTCGAAGCGGTAGCTCGCGTCGGTCGAGAGGCCGAGCGCGCGGCGCGCGGTGCGGACGCGCCGAGGGTCGAAGTTCGCGACTTCGAGAAAGATGTCCGTCGTCGCGTCGGTGACCTCGCTCTCGCGGCCGCCCATCACCCCGGCGACCGCCTGCGGACGCTCGGCGTCGGCGATGACGATCATCTCTTCGCGAAGCGCGCGGTCGGTTCCGTCGAGCGTCGTGATTCGCTCGCCGGCTTTGGCCCGCCGAACGATCAGCGAACTTCCGCCGAGCTTCGACAGATCGAACGCGTGCGTCGGCTGGCCGAGCTCGTGCAACACATAATTGCTTGCGTCGACGACGTTGTTGATCGACCGTGCGCCGATGGACTCGAGGCGCTTCACCAGCCAGGCCGGGCTCGGCCCAATCGTCACGCCGCGGATCACCACGCCCATGAACCGCCGCACGAGACCCGCTTCGGCCACACGGACGCGCAGCGAGTCGGCGTTGGCCGAATCCTGCGCCTTGACGGGATCCGGAACGGAGCCGCCGGCGTTCTCGATCACGGGAAGAGCGAGCGGTTGACGCGTCAGCGCGGCGATCTCACGGGCGATTCCGAGGTGCGACAGCAGGTCCGGCCGGTTCGCGCCGACGTCGACCACGATCTGCGTATCGCCCAGCGGAAGCGCGCGCAGCAGCGGCGTGCCGGGGGCGACGTCGATGTCCAGCTCGAGAATCCCGTCCTGTTCCTCACCCAGCCCGAGCTCGCGCGCCGAGCAGAGCATGCCGTCGGAGATCGCGCCGCGAATCTTTCGTTTTTGGATCGTGAACCCGCTCGGCATCACCGTACCGGTCGGCGCGAAGGGATAGAGCTTTCCGGCGCGCACGTTCGGCGCACCGCATACGACGTCGAGCAGCGTGCCGGTGCCCATGTCGACGCGCGTCACGTGCAGGTGATCCGAGTCCGGGTGCGGCGCTTCCTCGACGACGCGAGCGACGACGAACGCCGCGAGGTCCTGACGGAGCGGGACGAGCTCGTCCACCGTCGACACGTGCGCCGTGATCAGCTCGCGCAGCTCGACCGGCGACTGTTCGAAGGGAACGAACGCCTTGAGCCATTCGTACGAGACGTTCATTCGGCGATCTGCTCCAGGAAGCGCACGTCGGAATCGTAGAGAAGTCTGATGTCGGGAATCGCGAGGCGGCTGATGGCGATGCGGGCCGGACCCATGCCGAACGCCCATCCGGTGTAGCGCTCGCTATCCACGCCCGACGCCTCGAGCACAGCGGGATGCACCATCCCGGAACCGAGGATCTCGATCCAGCCGGTGCCCTTGCACACCGGACAACCCACGCCGCCGCAGACGCCGCACTGCACGTCCATTTCGGCGGACGGCTCGGTGAACGGGAAGTACGACGGACGAAAGCGAGTGCGCGACGCGCCGAAGAGGCGCTCGGCGAACCGATTGAGCGTCGATTTGAGGTCCACGAAGGTTATCCCCTCGTCGACGCACAGTCCCTCGAGCTGCGGGAACGCCGGTGCGTGGGACGCGTCAAAGAAGTCGCGGCGATAGACCGTGCCGGGAATGATCACGCGGATCGGCGGCGGATACGACTGGAGCGTTCGGATCTGCACCGGTGACGTGTGCGTGCGCAGCAGCCCGCCGCCCTCGAGATACAGCGTGTCGTGCGCGTCGAGCGCCGGATGGTTCTCCGGGAAGTTGAGCGCCCCGAAGTTGTACCATTCCGTCTCGGCCTCGGGGCCGGCGGCCACCGTGAATCCGAGCTCGCGGAAGATCGACTCGATTTCCTCGTAAACGAGCGTGACCGGATGCTTGGCCCCCCGCCACTGGCGTCGCGCGGGCAGCGTGAGATCGTCGGGGCGCGCGCCGTCGCGCGCGCGGTCGAGCGACGACTTGCGCTCGGTGTGCAGCGCCTCGAGACGCGTGCGGACCTCGTTGAAGCGTTTGCCGGCGGCCGGCTTGTCGGCCTTTTCGATGCCCTTGAGGGCCTCCTGCAGCGCTTTGACGCGGCCGTGGCGGTCGCCGAGCACGGCGATGCGCGCCGACTCGAGATCGTCGGCATTCGCGGCCGCGGAGAGGGCGGCGGTTCCTTCGTGCTCGACGCGCTCGGCGTCGGCGAGATACTGCTGGAGGTCCATCGGCGATTGGTGCTTGGCGGTGGGCCGGTCGACCGGTCCACCGGTCCACCGGGAAAGCAAACAACGGCGGCAGGACGACCGAGGTCGCGCTGCCGCCGTTGAGTGAAGAGCGAGGAATCTACGCTGCGTTCAACGCGGAGCGCGCCTTGTCGGCGAGCGAGGTAAACGCCGCGGGATCGTGGACGGCGAGATCGGCGAGGATCTTCCGGTTCACTTCGATGCCCGCCTGCTTGAGGCCATTCATGAGCGTGTTGTAATTCATGTCGTGCTGGTGCGCCGCGGCATTGATGCGCGTGATCCAGAGCCGACGGAAATCGCGTTTCTTGTTCTTGCGGTCGCGGTAGGCGTATTTCCAGCCGCGCTCGACGTTGTCCTTGGCGGGGCCCCACAGCTTGCTGCGCGCGCCAAAGGCGCCGCGCGCGGCCTTCATGATCTGCTTTTTCCGCTTCAGGCGCGGAACTTTGGATACGGCACGAGGCATCGGAGTGTCTCCAGGTCCTTACGCCTGCAGCAGGCGCTTCACGTGCTTCACTTCACCGTTCGTGGACACCAGGCCGGCCTGACGCAGGCGGCGCTTCCGCTTGGCCGTCTTCTTGGTCAGGATATGGCTCTTGAAGGCTTTGTAGCGGCGGACCTTACCCGTGCCCGTCACCTTGAAGCGCTTCTTCGCGCCCTTGTGGGTCTTCATTTTCGGCATTTTAGCATTTCCTCAAAGCGGATCCGTCGCTTTCGCTCAGGACGACGTAGGCGCGTCATTTCGGCGCGAGAATCATGGTGATGGACTTGCCTTCCAATCTTCCCGAGCTCTCGATTTTTCCGACATCCGTGAGGGCCGTGGCGACCCGCTCGAGCACGGCTTGCCCGAGCTCGGGATGGGCCACCTGTCGGCCGCGAAACATCATCGTGACTTTCACTTTGTTCTTCTCTTCCAGGAACCGGCGCGCGTGCCGCGTCTTGGTGTCGAAGTCGTGGTCATCGATCCCAGGGCGGTACTTCACTTCCTTGAGCTCGATGACGTGCTGCTTCTTCTTCGCCTGCCTCGCCTGCTTCGCCATCTCGAACTTGTACTTCCCGTAGTCCATGATCCGAACGACGGGAGGGCGGGCAGTCGCCGCAACTTCGACCAGATCCAACCCTAGCTCATCCGCCATTCGCAGCGCGACATCCACTTCGAGAATGCCGAGCTGCGATCCGTCGGCGCCTATGACGCGGACTGGACTGATGCGAATCTGGCGGTTGACCCGCACGCGCTTTGTAGTGTCCTGAATACCGAAAGCCCCCAGAGAGAGAAAACAAAAACGCGGCCCCTTGTGAGAGTCCGCGCACATGGCCGTTCTTCCGCCTCGAGCGGATGAACGGCTTCGTCATGGACTCCAGTAGCACGCCTCGCCGACTGCTGCGAGGGCCAAAGGGTGGGGCCGACACTGGCCCACTTTCCGAGTTGTCGGCCTAAACCTAGACCGACTCGTCGTTTACGTCAACCCTCGCTGGGTTCCGCGGGAAAGCACACGAACATCCACGGCTTGTCACGGACCCGAGTGAGCACGACCGTCGCCGCGCGGGAGCCAGACAGCTTGAGTCGTCGCTGCAAATCCTCGACGTCCACGGCCGATCCCCGCTTTCGAATGTCGACGGTGCCAACATTTAGGCCGCGAAGGGCCTCCTTGAGCCGGCTCAACGCCCACGGCTCCGACGCCGCGATCTCGAGCGTCCGCCCGAATGGCGTCTCGACCGCTCGCTCCGAGCTCAAAAACGCGACCTGATCGTCGATCTGCCAACAGTCGCCGAGCATCATACCGAGCTCCTTCACCAGACCGGCGCGCGTGACGGCGCCATCGGGATCGATCAGGAATCGGCCGGGGTCGCGGATCTCGAGATGGGCATCGGCTCGCTCCGTCAATGCGTGACACTCAGGCAGAATCGTCGCGCGGCGTGCGGATGTCGCCAAGCTCGGCGACCAGAGAACGCACTCCTTGAGCTCTCGGCGTTCCGACACGAACTCCATTTCCCATCCGGTGGGAACCACCGCCGAGCGGAGGCCGGGCGCGGCTTTCACGCCGACAGGAGTTCCCCGCTCCGCCACGCCGAAGCACCATGCGAGCGACGGCTCGCTGTCTCCGGTCGAAAATCGCTTGTCCGCCGAACGCCGCGCCGGGTCGATGAACACGGCGCCCGCGTCGCCGAGAGCCACCTCACGAACATCACCGAGCAGAGTTTCCAACGACTGCGCGACGCCGTTCGCCTCGGCGTTCAACCGAGCCATCCGCAAGTGAACGGGATCGATGTCCACCGCGCGCACGTGGCGATGCTCGGCCAGCCCAATGAGGTCGCCGCCGATGCCGCAGCAGAGATCCGCGATTCGTTCGAAGGGCTGGTATCGCGAGGCATGGTGCCGAGCCATGCGCTCCGACGACGCCTGCTCGAGCCCCGCACGCGTGAAATACATCCGAGCGGCATTCGTGAACTTGGATTGCGCCCGCCGCCGCAACTCCGCGGTTTCGATCGCCGCCGCGACCAGTGTCGCTGAATATCGCTTTCGAAGCCGCGTGATCAGCGCGATTCCGCCGCTCTTCGACGGCGCCTCGACGGCCAACTCCGAGAGCAAGGTCTGACCTTCGGGCGACAGCAGCGCGTCGAGCGCTTGCCCGTCGATCGGGCCGCTCACTTCGGCAGTCCGAATCCCTTCCCGTCCAGGATGATCGGACTCCACGGCGTCTTCGCATCGTGTTCGAACACGAGCAGCCACTGCTCGTCCACCGCGCGCGTCAGGATCCGGCGCTTGGTCTCGAGCGTTACCATCGGCTCGACGTCGTAGCCCATGATCCACGGCAGCGGGAGATGCGCGGTCGTCGGCGCCAGGTCGGCCAGATAAAACGCGCGCTCGCCGTCGGACTCGATGAGCAGACCCTGGTGGCCCGGCGTATGGCCCGGCGTGAGGACAGAATGAATCCCGGCGATGATCTCTCGATCGCCGTCGATGAGCTCCATCTGTCCGCTTGCCGCGACCGGCTCCCAGTTGTGCGGGAAATAGCTCGCCGCCGTTCGCTCGTTCGTGTGCGTCGCCCATTCGTGCTCGCGACGCTGCATGATGTAGCGCGCGTTGGGAAAGGTCGGGCGAATCACGCCGTCCGCGCCGCGCGTCGTGTTGCCGCCCGCGTGGTCGAAGTGCAAATGGCTGTCGATCACCATCGCGATGTCTTCGGGGCGCTTGCCGAGCGAGGCCAAACCGTCCTCGAGCCACGTCGGGCCTTGGTGGCCCGTGTTCTCGATCCCGTAGATGTCGCAGAACTTCTCGTTCTCCTTGTTGCCGACGCCCGTGTCGATCAGCACGAGACCGATCGCATGCTCGATCAACAGGCAGCGCATGCCGAGCTGGATGCGATTGCGGTCGTCGGCGGGGATTCTCCGCTCCCAGAGCGGCTTCGGAACGACGCCGAACATCGCACCGCCGTCGAGCCTTTGTCCGCCGGCCTGAATCGCGTGGACACGAAGCGATCCGATCTGTCGTGTCTGAACCGAGCCTACGAGATGATCGAGCGGCCCGCCGGGTCTGTCGCCGCGAACAAAAACCGGATTCGCTTCGGTCGTCATGCGGTGGTGTCTTTGAAAACCGGGTGAGGCATGGCCGATCGTTTGCGGCGGCGCCGGCCCGACGGCGTGCGCGAGAGGCGATCGAGCTCGTCGATCGTGTCGATGCCACGATCGCGCGCCGCGTCGAGCAAACGCGTGAAGGCGCGCGCCGTCGCCAGCGCATCGCCGCCGGCGCGGTGGCGCGCATGATTCACGATCCCGTAAAAGTGCGCGACGGCGTCGAGGTTTCGGCGCTGCAGCTGCGGCACGAGGCGCCGCGCCAGGCGCACGGTGCAGAGACGCCGTCCGATCAGCGGCCGCGCGGTCGCCCGCTCCACTTCGGCGGACAGGAATCGCCAATCGAAGTTCGCGTTGTGCGCGACGAATACGTGTCCTTCGAGCGTTCCCAACAGCTGATCGCAGACCTCGGCGAATCGTGGCGCGCTGCGGACCATCTCCGCCGTGATGTTCGTGAGCGCCATGACCGCCGGCGGAATCGGACGTTCCGGATTCACGAGCGTCTCGAAGACCGGCGTGGCGACTCCGCGCTGCACGTGCACGACGGCGATCTCGGTGATGCGATCGCCGTGGTAGGCACGCGAACCGGTCGCCTCGACGTCGACGACGACGAATGACGTTTCGTCGAGCTGCGATCCGCGAGCCGTGACGCGCGCGCCGCGTCGCTTCGGGGACGAGGGCCACGTCGCCGCCTCGACTGGAAGGTCGCGCAGCGCCCACCGCCCATCCGACGTGCGCCGAAAGCGCTGATGGCCGGCGAACAGCGCCGCCGCCATGTGCTCGGCGATCATCGGCGGCGCGCCGGGCAGCTGACAGACGTGCGAGATGAGTGTCTGCGAGTCGGCTGGCCCGGCGGCCAGATAAGTCGCCGCTCTCTCGGTGAGGACGGTGTCCGCCGTGCCGAGCGTCGTCATCAGTTCCAGGGGTCGTCGCGCAACACGGGGCATGTCATGCAGCGCGGACCGCCGCCGCCGCGAACCAGCTCGTTCCCTTCGAACGTGATTACGGCGCGCTCGCCTTCGGCGACGCGTTCACTGCCGGAGAGAAGCGCAGTCGCCGACAGGATGCGGAAGCCCATGCGTCGCAATTCGTGGAGCGTCGCCTCGTTGCGCTGGTACGACAAAATGAGCCCTGGGCGCATGGCGATGAAGTTACATCCGGACGCCCACTGTTCGCGCTCTTGAACCGTTCGCCGATCTCCGCCGCAGAACACGGGTTCGAGCGGCATGTCGCACTCCGACAGCGCGGTGAAGATGTTCGGCTGTTCGTGAATCGTCTTTTCGCCCCTTCGCCAGTGCAGCACCGGCAGCCGCTCGGGACCGACGAAATGCGGCGGGAACACCGCGCAGAGCTCGCGATCGATCTGCGTGAAGATCATGTCGAGGTGGATCGCCGTGTGCTCCTTCGGCATCACGACGACCACGATGTCCCGCACTTCGGTCTCGTCGAACAGCGTCGTGGCCAGCTGGTCGATCGCCGCGGGGCTCGACCGCTCGCTGAACCCGATGACGACGAGATCGCGACGCAGCGGATGAATGTCGCCGCCTTCGATCGTGTAGTTCACGCGACGTTCGGCCGAGCCGTCGTACAAGATGCCGGAGTTGCGCAGCTCGGGGTGATGCATGAACAGCGCCTTCATGATGATCGCTTCGGTCCAGCGGATCGCGTAGCGCATCGACCCGATCAGCACGTGGCCGCCGACCACGACGCAGCTGTCTCGGGTAAAGAACAGGTTGGGCAGCGGCGGCAGCACGTGCCCCGGTTCGTTCAGGGCTTTGGCGATCGGGCCGGGAGGCTCGTCGCGTCCCTCGATGAGCATCCTCACGAGCGCCGCGGCGTCGAGCTCGCCGATGTCGCGGGCGAGCGGCTCCGACGGGACGATGTCCATCGTCTCGCGGATCAGCAGCTCGCGCGACTGTGGGGTGCCCAGCGTTTCGGCCAGCAGCGAGCGAACCTCGTAGACCGTCGCGAACCGCTCGACGACCGAGATGAATCGGCGATGTTCTCGCTGGGCGGCCTCGGCCTCGATGATGTCGTCGTAGAGATAATCGGCCCGATTGCTTGGAGTTACGGCAAGCAACTCGGGTCCGGGGGAATGCACGAGGACGGAGCGCAGCTGTCCGATTTCCGACGACACGTGGACCGGCGGCATGCGACCAAACCTAGCCGGGCCGCTGGTGTGGTCCTACGCCTTCATTTAACTTGTGAATGAATTCACAAGCACGCCCGATTTCTGTGAAACGTATTGCTGACTCTACGGTCCGGCGACTCTCGGCGTACCTCCGTTTTCTCGAGGACTTCGAGCAGCGCGGACTGACGACCATATCGAGCGAAGAGCTCGCCAAACGCGGTGGGACGACGTCGGCGCAGGTGCGGAAGGACCTTTCGTTTTTCGGGTCCTTCGGCAAGCGCGGACTCGGCTACTCGGTGCCGGAGCTCGCGGGCAGATTGCGCGAGATCCTTGGCCTCGGACGCGAATGGCGCGTCGTCATCGTGGGCGCGGGTAAGATAGGCGCCGCACTCGCCCAGTATCGAGGATTCCGGCAGCGCGGGTTCACGATTCTCGCCGCGTACGACAACAATCCGGACAAGATCGGCCGGACGCTCGACGGGATCTCGATTCGCGACATCGAGCAGCTCGAGCGCGACGCCGTGCGCGAGCACCCCGACATCGTCGTCGTCACGGTCCCCGGAGAGGAGGCACAGCGCGTCGTCGACCGCGTCGTGCGCGCCGGCGTCAAAGCGATCCTCAATTTCGCGCCGACTCAATTGCACGCGCCCGCCGACGTGGCAATCAAGACCGTGAACATGGCGATGGAGCTCGAAGGGTTGAGCTTCGCGCTCACGAATCGCGACTAAAAAGCTCCCGGCGAAGCCGCGCGAAGTCCGCAGGCGACAGCGTTTCCGGGCGAGCGGTCGGATCGATGGACGCGCGCGCGAGCGACTCGTCCGCCTTTTCGGCGTCGAGCGAAGCGATCGCGCGGACGACACGGCGCATCTGCTTGCGACGCATGCTGAACGCGTCCTGCACGAAGCGGCGGAACGAATCTTCTTCGCTTGACGTCACCACCGGGTCTGTCCGTGGTTCAATGACCACAACCGCGCTCTCCACCTTCGGCGGCGGATTGAACGAGCCCGGCGCGACGCGGAAGGCCACCTTCGCCGTCGCCACCGCTTGCACGTTCACCGACAGCGCGCCGTAGGTCTTGGACCCCGGCTCCGCGGCGATCCGGTCCGCGACTTCGCGCTGCACGAGGAGCACCGTGCGCGCGGCGCGAGGCGCCTGGAGCGCGTGAAAGAGGATCGGCGTCGTGATGTAATAAGGGACGTTGCCGATCAGCTTGAACGGCCCGTCAACCAACCGGGCGAGCGACACCTCGAGCACGTCCGCTTCGACGACGGAGACCGACGGCGTTCCCGCGTACCTCTCGCGCAACCGAGCGGCGAGCGCGCGGTCGTACTCGATGAGAACCAGCCGGCCCACGCGCGGTGCGAGAATGTCCGAGAGACTTCCCCGCCCCGAACCGATCTCGATGACCGTGTCGCCCGGCTTCGGATCGAGCGCATCGACGATCCGCTCCAGAATGCGGCGGTCTTCGAGAAAATGCTGGCCGAGGCTCTTTCGTACCGGCGGCAGTCCGCGCGCCGAGCGAGATTCGCGCGGCATGTGCGAGGCGGTCAGCTCCGAACCAATACGATCGTGAGATCGTCCCGAAGCGCGGCTCCGTCGCGGTGTTCGTGCAGCGACTCGATGATTCGGTCGAGGATCGTCGACGGCTCGGCTCCCGCGAACGACCGCACGACCTCGAGCACGCGATTCTCGCCGAGCCGCTCACCGGCCCGGTTGCGCGCGTCGCTCACGCCGTCGGTGAACAACACGAGGAGATCCTTGTCGGGGTTCCACGGCCTGCTCGCCGTCGCCGGTGCGCGCTCGTCCATGCCGAGCGGAGGATCGTTTGCCGGAAGGCGCTCGATGCCCTTGCCGGGTGAACAGAGGAACGCGTGCGGATGCCCCGTGTTCGCGTAATGCAGCTGGCCGGCGATCGGATCGATGACGGCGTAGAAGGCCGAAATGAACATCTCGGTCATCGTGAGCTCTTCGCGCAGCGTTCCCGCGAGAGCCTGGAGCATCGTGCCCGGATCGGTCGTCGCTTGCGAGTGGATCGCCGACGCGCTCATCGTGAGCGCCATGATCAGCGCGGCCTGATAACCATGCCCCGACACGTCGCCGATCATTACGCCGGTGCGCGAATTTCCGAGGTGGAACAGGTTGTAAAAGTCTCCGCCCACGCTCTCGGCGGGGATGACACGCGCCGCGACGTTGGCGTCCGGCGCGACGATCCGGTTGTCGGGCAGAAGCTTCATCTGCAGGTCGTGCGCGAGCTGCATCTCGTGCGCCAGCCGCTGCTGCTCGATCGAGGCGCGCACCAACCGCGCGTTCTGAATGGCCGTACCGATCTGCGTCGCGATCGCGGCGATGAGCTTCAGGTCGCCGGCCGTGAACGGCTGTCCGGAACGGCGATCGGAGAGATTCACGACGCCGAGCGTCTCCGGCTCGCGCGGCACCGGCGCAGTCCACATGATCGGAACCGAGAGCATCGCGCCGCGCCGATAGCTCGCTTCCTCTGGGCAGAGCGAGTCGTCGCCCTCGATCAAGGCGGGGTGGCGCGACCGGAAGACGCGCGCGCTGACGCTGCACGCGTCGTCCACCGAGATCGCCGGAACCTCCGCCGGATCGACGCCGAGGGCGGCGACGGCGCGTAGCATGTTGGTGCCGCGATCGGCCACGAGGACGCTGGCGCGGCGTGCGCCCACCGTCTCCGACACCTCGGAGAGGATCGTCTTCGTCGCCTCCTCGAGCGACACGGTTCGTCCGAGGATCTCGCTGATCGTGTAGAGGAGGTTGATCTCCTCGTAGCGCTCGGCGAGCTCGTTCGCCGCGTGCTCGACTTCGAGCGCGGATTGGAGGTATTGAGCGACGACGGGAAGGAGGAAGCGGGTGAGGGCGCGAGGATCGTTCGACCTGGCGCGGGTGGGACCAACGACGAGCCAGGCGCGCCGCGGTCCTGGTACGAGGGAGATCACCGCCTCGCCGCCCGCGTCGCCGTCCATCAGTGGGATCACGCGTTGCTCTTCGCCCGGCGACGGAAACTGGTCGACTTCGGGAGAGGCACGGGTCGACGCGACGCGAACGATCGCCTTCGGGTCTGCCGACCCCCCCATCCAGACGGCCGCCTCGCATTGCGTCGCCGTCTCGAACGCGGCGAGGACCTGCGCGAGCTCCGTCATTCGCGGTGCAGCGTCATGCGTACGACGCTGCCATGCGGCGCGTCGATCATCTCGACGCGGTCCATCAGCTTCCGCATGAGGAAGAGTCCGCGTCCGTCCTCACGATCGATGTTGCCCGGCGTCGTCGGGTCGACCATGGAGGCGTCGAGGTCGAACCCCTCACCCTCGTCGGCGACTTCGACCACGAGCCGCTCGGAATCGACTTCGGCGCGCACGTGGACATGCTTGGCCGGATCGTCGCCGTTGCCGCGGAGGATCGCGTTCGACAACGCCTCGGTCAGCGCGACCGGCACGTTGAGCATCAATTGGCGCTGACCGTACGCGAGCTCGATGCACTCACGGCGCACGAGCTCCACGACGTTCTCGATGTATCGAACGTCGTTGGGGATGTCGAGTTCGACGACCCGCGTGGGGTCGCCGCCATGGTCGGAAGAGCCGCGGGAAGGCTCGACGGGACGACCGTCCGGGTGTGTCAGAAGCTCTTCAACGCTCGGTCGCGGGTGTCGGCGATCTGGAACAACGTGTCCAGCTTCGTCAGTTCGAACAGCGTCTTGAGATCGTCATTCAGATTCGCGAGGCGGAGCTCTCCGCCCTGTTCACGAATCTTTTTCGACAGCGACACGAGCACACCCAATCCCGAGCTGTCGATGTAACCCGTCTGCGCGAAATCGATCAAGAATCTTCGCTCGCCACGCTCGAGCTCGTCGAGAACCTTCTGCTTCAACTCCTGACGATTTCCCACGATGAGTTGCCCTTCGACGTCGACGACCACGACCTGCCCGTCCTTCTTGATCGAGAAGCTCATTTCGTACTCTCCTGGCGGGCCTCGTTCACCGCCGTCGCGCTCACCGATTGGAGCGCCGTCACAGCGGCCACGTTGAATATGTCATCCACCACCGCGCCGCGCGAAAGATCGCTGCACGGGCGACGCAATCCCTGCACGATCGGCCCGATCGCGCTCGCGTGGGCCAACCGCTGCACCAACTTGTACGCGATGTTGCCGGCATCGAGCGACGGAAACACAAGTACGTTAGCGCGTCCCGCAACGGCGCTGTCCGGAGCCTTCCGTTCGGCCACCGCCGAAGCGAGCGCTGCGTCTCCTTGCAATTCTCCGTCCACCGCGAGCCCAGGCATTCTCGCCCTGACCTCGTCCACCGCCGCGCGGACCAAGTCGACCGACGCCCCCGTCGCGCTGCCGCGCGTGCTGAAGGAAAGAAATGCGACGGTCGGCTCGTCGCCGACGATGCGACGGCGATCCACCGCGGCCGCGATGGCGATGTCCGCGAGTTGCGTCGCGGTCGGATACCGAACGACTGCGCAGTCGGTGAACGTCAGAACCTCTTCAGCCGAGCCGCGGAACGAGTCCACCACCATGTAGAACGCGCTGGAGACGGTTCGCACCCCGGCGTCCGGTCCGACGAGCCAGAGCGACGCACGGAGCACGTCGCCGCTGGTGTGAACCGCCCCGGCAACGCACCCGTCGGCTTGATCCAGCGCCACCATCGCATCGGCGTAGTGGAGGGAAGTGTGGAGAATGGCTCTTCCCTCCTCTTTTGTGAGGCCGCGCGCGGCGTGACGGCTCAGAAATTCGGTGAGGGCGCTCTCCGACAGTGGTTGCCGCACCGGATCGATCACGTCCACGCCGAGCGCCCGAACCGCGTCGTGCGTTTCTGGCGCCGCCGGGTCGAGCAGGAGAATCGGACGCACGATTCTTCGCCGCGCCAATTCCGAAACGGCAGTGCGCGTGCGTTCGTCGGCTGATTCGGGAAAGACGATTCGCCGCGCAGCCGCGGCCGCGCGGGCGTGTAGCTCCGCGAGAAAGCTCATTTCGACGAGAGGCGCTTCTTGAGCGCGGCCGCGACGGCCGGATGCACGAGGCTCGAGACGTCGCCGCCGTATCGCGCGATCTCGCGGACGAGACTCGCGCT
The DNA here is from genome assembly GCA_036003045.1 of Gemmatimonadaceae bacterium. Classification (NCBI taxonomy): domain Bacteria; kingdom Pseudomonadati; phylum Gemmatimonadota; class Gemmatimonadia; order Gemmatimonadales; family Gemmatimonadaceae; species Gemmatimonadaceae bacterium. Next base: position 109,764 of record DASYSS010000099.1, on the reverse strand, counting down.
GATGTACGTGGTGTCGAGCGACGGCACCATGAACACGGTCTCCAGCTTTGGCGACAGGTGGCGGTTCATGAGTGCCATCTGATACTCGTACTCGAAGTCGCTCACGGCGCGAAGGCCACGGATGAGCAGCTGCGCTCCTTCCTGCGCGGCGAACTCGACGAGAAGGCCGTCGAAGCTCTTGACGGTTATCCGGGGCTCGTTCGATACGGTCTCGCGGATCAGGTCGACCCGCTCCTGCACCGTAAACACCGGGTGTTTCGACGAGTTCGTCGCGACGGCGACGACGAGCCGATCGACGTATGCAAGACTCCGCAGCATGAGATCTTCATGGCCGCGGGTGATCGGGTCGAAGCTGCCTGCGTAAAGAGCCGTTCGCATAGCGCGGAGAATTATAGTCCGACCGGGGCGCCCCCCCAATGCTGGTCAGCTCTTCAACCCGTAAAAGCTGATGCTCGTGCTGCCGTACCGGCGAACGTCCGGCTCGCCGGGCAGCGCCTCCCCCGTCCGGTGCTCCACGCCGAGGATCGACGCAAACGGGGTATCGAGCCAGCGCTCGGCGACACGAGTGGCGAGCGCGAGATCGTAGGGCGGGTCGGCGAACGCGACGTCGTAATCGCCCGCCGAAAGCTTGGCGACGAATCGAAGCGCGTCGGCGCGATGAACAATCGCGGCGGCACCGGCCCCGAGCCGGTCGGCGTTGGCGCGAATCGTCGAGATGCTCTCAGGCGCGATCTCGACCAAATCCACCACCGTGGCGCCGCGCGACAGTGCCTCCAAGCCGAGCGCGCCGGAGCCGGCGAAGAGATCGAGGACGCGGGCGTCCGGCAGCCATGGGCTAACGATGCTCATCCACGCTTCACGAACGCGGTCGCCGGTCGGCCGGACGCGGGCGTCCTTTGGTGCGTCGATTCTTCGCCCGCGCCAGCGGCCGGCGACGATCCGCACGCGGGTGCTCTAGGCGCGGAAGTCGGCCAGACGCGCCTGGAGCCGCGACTCTCCATTCCAAACGTCGCGTTCGAGGCGATAGGCGACGTCGATCGTCGCGCCCTCTTCCACGTCGCGGATCCGCGGACCCATTCCCCAGCCGAGCGCCGTGATCCGTCGGTCACCGTCGGCGAGAATGAGTTTGAGGCCATCGGTCCCGACGACCCGAGGCGGCGCGGCGACGGTCAGACCGCGCGTGAGAAGGAGCGGCGACGGATTCCCCATGCCGCACGGCTCGAGATGGCGGAGCAGCGATTCCAGGTCGTCGTTCACCTGGTCGAGCGGTACCTCGAGGTCGATGCGAAGCTCCGGGACGAGGTCGTCCGCGCTCAGACGCGAGCGCGCGACGTCGTTGAACCGAGCCGCGAACGCCGCGACCTGATCGGTGGAAACAGTCACGCCGGCGGCGGAGCGGTGCCCGCCGAATCGGAGCAACAGGTCCCGGCATTCGGTGAGCCCGCCGTGCAAGTCGAACGCGCTGATCGAGCGGCCGGACCCCTTTCCAGTTTCGCCTTCGAGCGCGATGAGCATCGTCGGCCGACCGAATTCTTCGACCACCCGCGACGCGACGATGCCGATGACGCCCGGATGCCACCCCTGCTCCGCGAGCACGATCCCGTACGTCGATTCCAGGTCGAGCGCGGTGACTCGTTCGCGCACCTGCTCGAGCGTGGCGCGATCGATCTCCTGGCGGCGCGCGTTCAACTCCTCGAGCTCGCGAGCGATCGGATTGGCTTCCTGGTCACTCGTGGAGAGCAGCAACTCTACACCGCGCAGCGCGCTCTCGAGGCGGCCGGCCGCGTTGAGCCGAGGGGCGAGAATGAATCCGACGCGTCCGGCGGTGAGCGCGCGCCCCTCCAAGCCGGTCGCGCGAATCATCGCGCGGATCCCTGGGCGGATCGGCTCGTTCAACAAACGCAGGCCATACCGCACCAGCACCCGATTCTCGCCTCGCAGCGGCGCGACGTCGGCGATCGTCGCGAGCGCGACGAGATCCAGCATCGCGAACACCGAGTTGACGTTGCCGTTCATCGCACGCGTGAGCGCCAGCGCGAGCTTGAACGCGACGCCGACCGCGGCGAGATCCTTGTCGGGCGACGGACACCCCGGACGCTTCGGGTTGAGCACCGCGTAGGCCGCCGGCAGCGGACCACTCGGCAAATGGTGATCGGCGACGATCACGTCGATTCCCGCCGACATGAGCCGATCGATAGGGCCGTGCGCGCTCGTTCCGCAATCGCAGGTCAGGACGAGCCGCGCGCCACACGCTTCCGCGGCGCGAACGCCCGCGTCGCCAAGGTCGTATCCGTCGGTCAGCCGCCGCGGGATGAAGGGGACGACCGTCCCGCCCAGCGAGCGGATCGTGCGCACCATGAGCGTCGTCGAGCAGATGCCGTCGACGTCGTAGTCGCCGTGAACGAAGATCGTCTCGTTGTCGCGCACCGCCCGCGCGAGGCGCTCGACGGCCTTGTCGAGATCGGCCAGCTGCGCCGGCTCGTGCAGGTGGTCGAGCCGAGGACGGAGATAGGCTTTCGCGTGATCCGGCTCGCCGAAACCGCGGATGGCGAGCAGACGACAGACGGCGTGCGGGAGTCGCAGCTCTTCCTTGAGCTGCGCGACGATCGTCGGGTCCGGCTCTTGCGGCAGCAGCCAACGCGCGCGGGGCCGCGGGAGCAGGCGGGGACGCGCGGTGACCTCGGACACTTCGGAAGCGCTCACGAGAAACAAGCTAGGTGACGCTGCCAGCTCCTACAATCATCAATCCGCCGCGTACAGCATCACTCCACAACCTTCGCAGATCACCGTGGCACCCGTTCCCGTCATCGAGCTGCGTCGCTGCAGGGGAATCATCGTGTCGCAGTTGGCGCACGACGGGCCGCGCAATGGAAAGACCGCGGGCCCCGTCTTTCTCGAACGAATCCGGTCATAGGTCGACAACAGGCTGCGCGGCACGGAGGCGGCCTTCGTGTTTCTTGCGGTTCGCGCTTCGGCGATCTGCGACTCGAGCGCCGCGCGGTCGGCGGCGAGTGACTCGTGTTTCTCGGCCTGAGCCGCCTCGAGATCGGCGACGATTCGTGTCCGGTCGTCGGCCAGTTTTCTCGCGGCGGTGAGCCGCTGCCCGATTGCCGACAGCTCCCGCTCGTCTTCGTCGATCATTCGCTTCGCCTGCTCGAGCTGCGCGGTCGCGGCGGTCGCCTCGCGCATCGAGGTCACCGTATTGAGCGCGGCTTGATTCTTTTCTTGCAGCGCGCGGTGCTGCGCCACGCGCCCGGCGACGTCGTGCCGGCGGCGTTCCTCGGCATCGGCGGTCTGCGTCGCCTGTTCGAGCTGCGCTCGCGCCGCGTCACGCTCCTTCGCGAGCGCCTCGAGCTGCGGCCCCAACTGGGCGAGTTGGTTTTCGAGTCGGCGGATGGCGATGTCATCGTCCTGCACGGCCAAGAGTGCGCCAACGTCTGGGTGCACGAGTCCTCCAAACCAGCGGTGAGATCGTCGTTAGGTAGGATCAGGAAGGTATCGCGGGTGGCGTCGAGGATGTGAAAGATTTCCAGCGCGGCCGCCCCAACGCCTGAAGCTCGGCCGCCAAGCGGCGCTTTTCGCGGATCAGATCGTCCTTCTCGTCGGCGCCCGCCAGCGGCAGGAATCGGTCGATCTCCGTCATCCGCGCTCCGATGCGGCGGCGGGCGAAGTCGTTGATGCTCGCATCGACCGTTTCCGCGGCATGATCCAAGCCACCGTTCTCCTCGAGAAGCTGCTGCATCACCTCGATCGCCTGATCGTCGAGCGCGAGGGCCAGCTCGTCGATCGGCGCATCGGGGTCGAGTGACGCGAGCCTCTCGAAGATGGCGCGGTAGGTCGGGTCGGCGAAGGCGTCGGGATCGACGCGTTCGGCGGCGGCTTCGACGTAGCGCCGTTGATGTAGAAGCACGCGAACCAGCTCACGCTCCGCGTGCGGGCCCGCGACGCGGCGGATCTCGCGCGTCTGCGGGCGCTGACGCTCGTCCGCGCGATCACCCTTCCGTCGTTCCTTCGCGGCGGCGCCCCGCGTTGCCGCCGCGTCCACTTCGCGGGCGACTGCTTCGACAGAGATGCCGGCGACCTCGCTCGTGCGCGAGATATAGAGATCGCGCAAGAGTTGGTCGGACGTCGCGCGGATCGTCGGCAAGAGCTTGTCGATCGCCCGGCGCTTGCGCTGCAAATCCGCGAACCACGCGCCGCGCTCGAGCAGCTGAATCTTTCGGTCGAAGAGATCGATCGATGCCGACGCGGCGCGCTCGAAGCCTTCGACGCCCGCCTTCGCGACGAACGAATCGGGGTCGTCGCCCTCGGGGAGCGTGATGACGCGGACGGTCGCGCCGGCACGGAGCAACTCGTCGCCGGAACGGAACGTCGCTTTGAGTCCGGCTTGGTCGCTGTCGTACAGCAGGAAGACGTTCTTGGTGTACTTCCGAATGAGCGCCGCCTGCTGTTCGGTGAGGGCCGTCCCCAGCGGAGCGACGACCTCTTGGACACCGGCGAGGTGCAACCGAATCAGGTCGAAGTAGCCCTCGACGATGATCAGACGGTCCGCCTTTCGAATGGACTGCTTCGCCCAGTTGAGGCCGTACAGAAGCGTGCGCTTGGCGAATAGCTCGGATTCCGCGGAATTCAGGTACTTCGGCTCACGAGCGTCGAGGACTCGTCCGCCGAACCCCGCGACGTGTCCCGCGATGTCGTAGATCGGGAACATGAGCCGGCCGCGGAAGCGCGGGCGCATTTCCGTCTCGCCCTCGCGAGAGAGCAACAGCCCGGCGGCCCGTTGGCGCTCGTCGTCGAAGCCCAGCGCGGCGAGCGATTTTCGCATCGACGCGGCGTCGCGTGGCGCCAGGCCGAGGCCGAACCGGTCGGCGTCGTCCTGCGTGAGTTGTCTCGACGCCACGTAGTCGCGTCCCGCGCTCTGATCCGACGTCCACAGCTGCGACCGGAAGAACTCCGCGGCGCTCGCGTTCACCTCCCACAGCGGCTCGCGCGGATCGCGTTCGTCGCGTTGGCGGCTGACTTCGCGCACCTCGACGCCGCTCTTCGCGCCGACCCACTTCACCGCCTCGATGAAGTCCAGGCCGAGGTGCTTCTCGACGAAGGTGAAGACGTCGCCGGACTCGTGGCACACGAAGCAGTTGTAGCCGCGCGACGTGACGGAAAAGTTCGGACCTTTGCCGTGATGAAACGGGCACGGGCCGCGAAAGCTGTTCCCCACCCGCTTGAGCTTCACGTACTCGCCGACGATAGCCACGATGTCGGCTTCCTGCCGGACGCGGTCGACGACGTCGTCAGGAATCACGCCAGCTCCGCCACGGTCACGCCGGCACCGCCCTCGTTCCACGCGCCAAGTCGAAACTCACGGACGCGCGTGTCCTTGCGCAGCATTTCGCCCACGCGGTCGCGCAGCGCGCCGGTCCCCTTCCCGTGGATGATTCGGAGCATTCGCAAATCCGCCCGCACCGCGCCGTCGAGAGCTTGAAGCACCGCCGCCTCGGCCTCGTCGGGCCGCAAGCCGCGCACGTCGATCTCCGACGGAACGTGCACGTCCGGCAGATCTCCTGTCCAGCCGCTCACCTCGTGCAACTCGGTGGCCTCGACCGGGGTGAGCGACGAGCGCTCGACGGTCAGCTTGAGCGCGCCGACGACCACCACGGCGTCGCCGTCGCGCAGCTCCATCACGCGGCCGATCTTGCCGCCGAGCGTCGCGACGGCGACCGGCGAGCCGGCGGCAATCGCCCCGGACTTGACCTCGCGCGGCGTGTCCCGGCGTTTGACGTTCGACTCTTCGCGCTCGAGGCGCTCGAGCTCGACGTTTTGCTTCGCCGCGAGTTGCTCGGCGCGTTGGCGCGCTTCACGCCCGGCTTCGTCGAGCTCACCGGCCGCGCGCGCTTTGAGGTCGCGGATCGTGCGCTCGATCTCGGCGCGTGCGTCCAGGAGATACCGACGCGTGTCCTGCCGCGCGTCGCGTTCGGCGACGCGCTCTCGTTCGCGGACGTTCCGCTCGCGTTGCCCCAGATTCGCCATTCGCTGCCGCGCGTCCTCGAGGATCACGGCGGCTTCGCGTTCGCGCGCGGCGAGCTCCTCGTCGCGGCGCTCGAGCTGCTCGACCAGCGCGGCCAACTCGCGCTCGCGTTGCGGCACACGCTCTTCGGCGCGCTCGACCACGCTGTCGGGGAGGAGCAATCGGCGCGCGATCGAGATGCCGTACGATCGCCCGGGCACACCCTTGATCAACCGATACGTGGGCGCGAGCGCGGCCGCGTCGAATTGGAGCGACGCGTTCACGACTCCGTCCACCTGTCCGGCCAGTTCCTTCAACGCGCCGAGATGCGTCGTCGCGACCGTGAGCGTCCCACGCGACGTGAGGTTCTCGAGAATCGCCCACCCGAGTGCCGCGCCCTCCGTCGGGTCCGTGCCCGACCCGAGCTCGTCGATCAGCACGAGCGAGTGGGCGGTCGCGAGGCGAAGAATCTCGCCGAGGTTCTTCACGTGGGCGCTGAACGTGGACAGACTCGCCTCGATCGATTGCTCGTCGCCTACGTCGGCGAACACGTCGTCGAAGCGCGGGATGCTGGATCCGGCGCCGACCGGCGCCGGCACGCCTGACTGCGCGAGGGCCGAGAGCAGCCCGAGCGCTTTGAGCAGCACGGTCTTGCCGCCCGTGTTCGGCCCCGACACGAGGAGCGTTCGCTCGTTGGCGGTCATCGCCAGGTCGAACGGGACCACATTCACGCCCTGCGCGAGCAGGAGCGGATGCCGCCCGTCGTGGATCTTGAATCCTGCTCGCGCGTCGACGAGGTGTGCCGGGGCGCACTGATAGGTGTCCGCGAAGCGCGCCCGCGCGAACAAGCTGTCCAGCTCGACCAACGCGGCGAACGCCGCGATCATTGAATCGCGGTGCGGCCGCAGCGTGTCGGTGAGGGCGAGCAGAATGCGATCGACCTCCGCGATCTCCTCGTATTCCAACTCGCGGATCCGGTTTCCGAACTCCACCGCCGCCGCCGGCTCGACGAACAGCGTGCCGCCCGTGGCCGAGGTATCGTGGACGATGCCGCCGGCCGCGACTTGGCCGCCACGCCGCACGGGAATGACGTAGCGGCCGTTGCGCACGGTCAGCGAGGCATCGGGCACGCGATGATGCGAGTCGAGACGCTCCATCTCGCGTTCGAGAATGCGAATGAGCGTATCGTGGGCGGCGCGCAGCTCGCGACGGAGGTGCCGGAGCGCGGGCGACGCGTCGTCCTTGACCACGCCGTCGTCCTGCAGCGCCTTGTCGATCGCCGCCTCGACCGACGGCTGCGCGAAGAGCGCGTCGAGCAAGGGCGAGAGCACTGCGCCCACCACGGCCGGCCGCCGCGCGTCGCGCAACTCGGCCTGTGTCAAGCGCGACGAACGGAGGAGCACGGCTCCCGCGACGAGATCGGGGCCGCTCCACGCGGCGCCTTCGACTCGCAACCGGTTCAGCGGGGTGGCGAGGTCGGGAACGGGGTGCGGGCGCCACGCGTCGTCGCCGCCGGCCGCGGCGCGCATCGCGGCGACTCGCGCGTGTTCGCGGTCGAGGTGGGCGGCGTCGGCCGCCGGGGTGAGCCCGCGCACGTGTTCGGCGCCAAGCTCCGACGTCGCGGAACCGGCGACGACGTCGAGGACGCGCGGGAGCTCGAGAATGTTCAGCGCGTGCGCGTTCACGGCAGATGCTTCCTCACTGACGCGCGAACGAGAGCGTGCGGGGCCTGCGCCTCAGCTCGTGCGGGACGCTCGTGCCGCCAGCTCTTCGCGCACGATGGTGTTGATCACGCTGCCCTCGGCGCGTCCCTTGAACTGGCCCATCACCTTGCCCATCACCGCGCCGACGTTGGCCGCGCCGCCTTCGATCGCGGCGACGACCGCGGCGCGGATCTCCGTGTCGTCGACGGCCACGGGAAGGTACTTGGCGAGCAGATCCAGTTCGGCCCGTTCAATCGCCGCTAAGTCGGTACGCCCGCCCTTGTCGTACATGTCCACCGACTCGCGCCGCTTCTTGACGCCTCGGCGCACCACATCGACGACGTCGTCGTCGGTGAGGTCTCGCTTGAGCTCGATCTCGCGATTCCTCGCGTCGGCGAGGATGGTGCCCAGCAACAGGACCTGCGCCTTGTCCTGCGCCTTTCGGGCGGCGGTCAGATCGCCTTGCAGACGCGCGAGTAGTGCCGCGCCCATTTAGCCGTGGCGCGTGCGACGGTTCTTCCGGATCGCGGCGTTGAGCTTTCGCTTCCGACGTTCGCTCGGCTTTTCGTAGTGGCGGTGCTTCCTCAGGTCCGACAAGATGCCGGCCTTTTCGCACTTCTTCTTGAAGCGCTTGAGTGCCCGCTCGAAATTTTCATCGTCGTGGATGATGACTTCCGACAAACTGACTCTCCCCCCTTTGCGGCGTTTGAGCGCCTGATAAGTGAAGCAAGCCGTTAAACTTATGGGTTGAAACGGCGACTTGTCAACTCGGCTTCGCTCCGCCAGTTTACCGATCGTTCCTCGACGGAGAATTCCGGCGGAATTCTCCGTTCAGGACGTCTGCGCCCATAGCTCAATTGGATAGAGCATCTGACTTCGGATCAGAAGGTTGGGGGTTCGAGTCCCTCTGGGCGCATCGCGGTCCCCCTCCCCCTCCCCCCTCCGAACAGTCTCGGCGCTGCGCAAGAAGCGCGCGAACCAATCCGGAACCTCTCGCGTCGTCGTAACGTTTTGCGTCGCTGACCGACTGAGCTTCGTCAGCGGTTCCACCCCGGAGGAGCGATGACATACGACGCGGTCGTGGTCGGCGGCGGTTTTGGCGGATCCGCGTTCGCGGACCAACTCGCCCGGGCCGGCCGGTCGGTTCTCGTGCTCGAGCGAGAGACGCGATTCAAGGATCGAGTTCGCGGCGAAAACATGCTGGCGTGGGGCGTCGCCGCCGCCAAGCGCCTCGGCCTCTACGACGACCTCATCGCCGCGGGAGGACACCTCGCACCAAACTGGTGTCAGTACTCGATGGGGCAACCCTTACCGATCCGCGACATGCGCTCCACGACGCCGGGCGGCGATTCGATGCTCAACATCTTCCACCCGGCGCTCCAGGAAGCCGTCATCGGACGGGCCGTTGCGTCGGGCGCGGACGTCAGGCGGGGCGCGACCGTTCTCGGCGTGGAGCGCGGGGCCGGCAAAATGCCATCGGTGACGTTCGAGCACGACGGGCAACGACACGTGGCGACCGGCAGAATCGTCGTCGGCGCCGACGGCCGGGCGTCGCAGATGCGATCGTGGTGCGGCTTCGACACGCAACAGGACCCCGATCTGCTAGTCGTGGCAGGCACGCTCCTTCAAGGCACCAACGTCCCCGAGCGATCGGCTTTTCTCTGCGTCGGCCCCGGCATCGCGACGTTCTGGGCGCCGCTCGGCGACAGGAAGTCGAGAACGTATTTCATCTATCCGGGCGCCGGCGGCCGCCGCGGGTTGAGCGGCAAGAACAAGGTCCCCGAGTTTCTCGAACTCGTCCGGGCCGTCGGAATTCCGAGCGACTGGCTCGAGGGAGTCGAGTCGATCGGACCGCTCGCCGAGTTCGACGGAGCCGATCGGTGGGTGGACTCGCCGGCACGAGACGGCGTCGCGCTGATCGGCGATGCGGCCGCCGCGTCCGATCCATCGTGGGGGTGCGGCTTGTCGCTCACGATGCTCGACGTCGAAGCGTTGTCCACGGAGCTACGCGAGACGGACGACTGGAACGCCGCGCTCGGCGCCTATGCACGTCGCCACGACGAGTACTCGCGCGCGCTCCATCGTATTCATCAGTGGATGTACCAGTTGATCTGGTCCGGCGGCCCCGAGGCCGACGCGCGGCGCGCTCGCGTGTTTCCTCGATGGGCGCAGGATCCCTCGGGATTTCCCGACGCCGTCGGCCTCGGCCCCTTCGGCCCAAGCGACGAGCGAGCCCGTCGACTCGTGCTCGGTCTCGACTGACTTCGCCTATCCCGGCGGCCAAGTCATGTGGCGCCCGCCGAGCAAGTGCATGTGAAGATGGAACACCGTCTGCCCGCCGTCCGAATTCGTGTTGACCACGGTGCGATAGCCGGACTTGGCGATTTTTTCGTTGCGCGCGATGTCACGCGCCGCGATCGACAGCGCGCCGAGCTGCGCCGCGTCCGAGGCATCGTCGAGCGACGCAACGTGATCCCGCGCGATGATCACGACGTGCACCGGCGCCTGGGGATTGATGTCGCGAATGGCGACGCAATGGCCGTCCTCGTGGACGATCGTCGCCGGAATCTCGCGCCGTACGATGCGGCAGAAGATGCAGTCGTCGGCCATCTAGCGCTCCCGTGAACATTGTGCGGCGCGGGCGACGGCGATTGCCGCCACCGCCGCCGTCTCGAAGCGAAGCGTCGATGCGCCCAGACTCGCACGACCCCAGCCGGCGTGCTCGAGCATCGTACGCTCTTCATCTTCGATGCCGCCCTCCGGTCCCACCAACAAGATGATGCCGTCGGCTGCGTTCTGCCCGATCACCGAGAGCAGCGGGTCACCGCCCGCGTCCATCACGACGCGAAGCGACGGCTCCTGCGTAAGCGATTCCACATCGCCGTCGGGGAGGATGGACGGCAACCACGCCCCGCCCGATTGCTCGACCGCGGATACCATGCGCGCGCGCAGTTTCGCCGAGAACCCCGTCCCTTCGCCGCGCTGAGTCACGCTTGCCGAGCGACGGAAGCGTACGCCCTGCCAACTCGCGACCTCGAGCTCCGTCGATTTTTCGGCGAGCCAGAGCATGCGATCGCGGTCGGCGACTGGGGCACGCAGATGAATCGCCGGCTGTCGCGCGACGTTCTTGACTGACGACACCGCCAACTCGAGATCGCGTTTGCCTCGGGCTCGGAGCGTCGCCGCTCCGAGTAGCCCTTCGCCATTCGTGAGCTGAACGGTGTCGCCGTCACCGAGCCGACGCGCTCGCAGGTGATTGCGCACGTCATCGCTCGGCGTGACCGGAATGCCCGCGACGAGCGGGCCTTCGCAGTAGAAGGTCGCTATCGCGGCTCGACGGTCGCGCTCCACCACTCGCCCTCTTCGATTTCTTCCACGATGCGCCATCCCGCCGCGGCGAGCCGATCGAGCATCAGGGCCCGTTCGGAAGTGAGAATTCCGCTCAGAATCGCGCACCCGTCGACGTCGAGTGCGGTCCTCATCGTCGGCAGCAGGTCGATCAGCACCGAGGAAATGATGTTCGCCGTCACGATGCGCACGGGCGCGACGAGCGGCAGCAGCGAGGCGGCGTCTCCCTCGACGACGGACACGCGATCGTCGACGCCGTTGCGGCGCACGTTTTCTTCGGCGTTCTCGATTGCGTCGGGGTCGAGCTCGATGGCCACGACACGCGAGGCGCCGAGTTTCGCGGCGGCGATCGCCAACACCGCGCTGCCGGTGCCGACATCGGCGACACGATCGCCGTCGCGCGCGACGTTCTGAAGCAGCCGAACGACGGATTGCGTCGTCGCGTGGTCGCCCGTCCCGAATGCCATTCCAGGTTCGATCACGATGGTCGTCGCGGGGTCGAGGCCGTGGCCGAGCCACGGCGGCGCGATCGTGAGCCGGCCGACGCGCTGCGCCCTGAGCGCATGTTTCCACCGCTCCGACCAATCGCTGATCGCGAGCGGCTCGGTCTGCACGACGACGTCGCTTGCGATCGCCAGCGCGGCGCGCTCGAGGCGGCTCGCGTCGGCGAGCCCGTGGGCGTGCGTTACGAGAGCGTCAGGAAACTCCTGAACTCCTGCCGCGCCCGCCTCGAAGAGCGCGGCGAGCACGTCGTCGCGTCGCGCGCCTGGTGAGATCCGAACCGTGATCCACGCGGCGTCCCGCGTTTCTTTCGTCACGCACCGAGGGCTTCTTTCATCTTCGCCCAAAAGCCCTTCGACCGGCCGTCGGCCGGCACGCCGGGCTGCAGCTCGCTCAGCCGCGCGATGATCTGGCGCTCTTCCTCCGTGAGACGCTCCGGCGTCCAGAGTTGGACGCGCACGTGCAGATCGCCCGTGCCGTTGGCGTTGACGCGCGGCAGTCCGCGTCCGCGCAGGTGAAAGACCTGGCCGCTCTGCGTTCCCGCCGGGACGTCCAGCGTGGTGTGACCGGAGACGGTCGGCACGCTCACCTGCGAGCCGAGCGCGAGCTGCGGGTAGGTCGCGAGCACTTCGGTGTAGAGGTCCTCGCCGTCGCGCTCGAAGCGCGGATCGTCCGCGACCTCGAAGAGCACGTGCACGTCGCCGCGCTGGCCGCCGCGCAGGCCGGCGTTGCCGGCATCGCGCAGTGTCATGTACTGCCCCGTCGCGACGCCCGCCGGAATCTGTACGGTCAGCTCGCGCTCGCCGCGCAGCCTTCCTTCGCCCCGGCACGCCTTGCACGGGGAGCTCACGACTTTCCCTTCACCGTGACAAGTCGGACAGGTGACGACGCTGACGAACTGCCCGAAGAAGGAGCGCTGCGCGCGCCGCACTTCTCCCTGTCCCTGACAGGTCGCGCACGTCTGTGCCTTCGACCCCGGCTCGGCCCCCGATCCCGCGCACTTCTCGCACGGCTCGAGCGTTCGAATGAGGATCTTCTTCTCGACTCCCGTGGACACTTCGGCGAGCGTCAACGGCACCGTGATCTTGACGTCGGCGCCCGCGCGCGGATCACCGCCGCCGCGCGCGCCGAAGAGCGATTCCAACCCGCCCAGTCCGCCGAAGTCGCGCATGAAGATGCCGAGCGCTTCGGAGAGATCCACGTGGTGGAAGCCCGCCGAGCCGCCGCGCAATCCCGCCTCGCCGTACCGGTCGTACGCGGCGCGCTTCTGCGGATCGCGCAACACGTCGTACGCTTCCGTGATCTCCTTGAACCGCTCCTCGGCGTCCTTCGAGCCGTTGTTGCGGTCTGGATGATACTTCATCGCGAGTTTGCGATATGCCTTCTTGATCTCTTCGTCGGCCGCCGTGCGCGGAACGTCGAGAACCCCGTAAAAGTCCGCCATCGTTTTACTCGAGAAGGTCGCTGAGCAGTCGCGACGTATGGCTCACCAGCGCGATCACCTTGTCGTACGGCATGCGCGTCGGACCGATCACGCCGATCACGCCCGCCAACGGTCCGATGTGATACTCCGCCGTGACGACGGTGAAGTCTTCCAGCCGCGGGTCGTCGTGTTCCGCGCCGATCGTGATCGAGATGCCAGGCGCGTGCACGCGCTTGCGCATCGTCTCACCCAGCGCGTGCGGCGTTTCGGTCAGCTCCAGCAGACGGCGCAGCCGATCGGCGGCCGAAAACTCGGGCTGTTCCGTGAGCGACGACGTCGAGCCGAACAGTACGGGCTGCGCGTCGGAGATCGGCATCGCCGCCTCGAACAACTGTTCGCCTTCTTGCACGAAGATGTTCAACAGCTCCGCGGCGCGTGGATCGGAGCTGCTGTCGCGCAGTCGCTCCGGCAGCGATCCGCGAATCTGGCCGAGTGTCAGACCGGCCAGGCGCTCATTGAGCACCGCCGTCACGGCGCCGAGCGCTGTGTCGGCGATGTCGACCGGAACCTCGACGAACACCGTACGCACCATGCCGCCGTCGAGCGTGAGCACCATGAGCATTCGCTCGCTGCTCACTCGTACCAGCTCGAGCCGACGCAAGATGGAGTGATCGAGACGGGGTCCGAGAGCGACGCCCAATTCCTGTGTCAGAACGCCGAGCGTCTGCGCGGCGCGTCGAAGCACCATCTCGATCGGAGACGCGTTGGCGCCCGTGATCTCTTCGATCAGACGTTCGGTTTCCACCGCCCGGAGCGGCGGCAAGCTCAAGAGCGAATCGACGTACGCGCGGTAGGCCTTGTTCGTCGGAACGCGCCCCGCCGACGTGTGCGGATGGAAGAGAAACCCCTTGTTTTCGAGGTCGCTCATCGTGTTGCGGATCGTCGCCGGGGACACGCCGAGACCGAACCGCTTGGAGAGAGTCCGCGAGCCCGCCGGCTCCGCAGTCTCCACGTAACTTCGGATCACGGCCTCGAGCACGCGGCGCTCACGCTTGTTGAGCTGCTCTGATGCCATAACTTCAAACATAGTAACGACTTCGCTCGACTGTCAAGTCGGCCGCGAGGGCGTCCAGCCGGAGCCACCCCTGCGGGGTCAGGACCGCGCGGTCACCATCGCGCAACAGCGCCCACCCGTGCTCAACCCACGGGGAAACGCGTGTGATTTCGTCGGTTGTGAGGGTCAATCCATCGATCGTTCGGAGACCCAGGTAAACTCGCTCGGCCGCCACGTCCTCCGCGGTGAGAAGCTCGCGGCCGGCCAGAGGGTCGGATCCTTCAGCGAGCAAACGGCACCATTCGGCATAGGCGGCCTCGTTCCACCGCCGTTCGGTTCCGTCGAAGCCGTGCGACGAGGGCCCGATGCCGGTGTACGGTACTCGCTTCCAGTACGACGAGTTGTGCCGCGCGCGACGCCCAGGTCGCGCGAAGTTCGAGACCTCGTAGTGGTCGAAGCCCGCTGCGGCAAGCGTCTCGTGCGCCGTCAGAAACTCGGCCTCGTAGCGCTCGTCCGGCGATTCATCGACCTCTCCCCTTTGACGCCATCTCCCCAACGGCGTGTGAGGCTCGATGGTGAGACCGTACAAGGACACGTGGGTCGGCTCGAGCGCGAGTGCCTGCTCCAGATCGGCCGCCCACGAGCGTTGAGTCTTTTCGGGCAGGGAGAAGATCAGGTCGACGGAAACGTCATCGATCCCGGCGCGCCTCGCGGCGTCGACCGCGCGACCAATCTGTGACGCGTCATGCGTGCGGTGCATCCATGACAGAACGCCGTCGTCGAACGACTGCGCGCCGATCGACAGTCGATTGACGCCGGCGTTGCGCCACGCTTTGGCCGTCTCGGACGTGACATCGTCGGGATTCGCCTCGAGCGTCACCTCGGCATCGGGCGCGAACTCGATTCGTCTCGTGAGCATCTCGAGCAATCTCGAAACGCCCGCCCCGCCGAGCCTCGACGGCGTGCCGCCGCCGAGATACAGCGTCGAGACCTCCCCGAAACGCTCTGCGCCCGCGAATCGAATCTCCAACTCCCTGGCGACCGCCGACACGTAGTCGTCCACCGGCACGTCGCGGCGAACCGCGATCGAGAAATCGCAGTACACGCAGCGTCGCGCGCAGAACGGAACGTGGACGTACAGATGGCGAGGGAGCACCCCCGAAATATGTCCCTCTCAGCGGCGCCGAACCTCTCCGGTCAGCGCGCATTCTACGACGCCGCGCAGCTCCAATCCGGTCACGGCGGAGAGGCATTGCGCGACCGGAAGGCCGGATCGGGCGCACAATTCATCCAAGCTTGCGGCGCCGTGGCCGAGCGCGCTCCACACACGCATTTCGACTTCGTCGTCGAACCGCGGACCGGCACGCGCGAGCGGCGAGAGGCCGGCGAGGCTCAAGGCATCGGCGATCGAAACGATCGGGTGCGCGCCATCGCGAAACAGCAGATTGCTTCCCTGGCTCTGCGGCACGTCGATCGGACCCGGAACGACGGCCACGTCGCGCCCCAGTTCGAGCGCGTGCTTCGCGGTGATGAGCGCTCCGCTGTCGAACGGCGCTTCAACGATGATCGTCACCTTCGAGATCGCGGCGAGGATGCGGTTTCGGTTCGGAAACGATCCCTGATGCGAATGCGCACCGGGAGGCAGCTCGGACATGACCAGCCCCCGCTCGATGATCTGCCGGTGCAGCGGGACATGTGCTCGCGGATACGCGACGTCGGCGCCCGTGCCGAGAATGGCGATCGTCGCCCCGCCGGCCTCGAGCGCCGCGCGGTGCGCGGCGGCATCGATGCCGAGGGCCATGCCGCTGACGACGCACGCCCCGGCGCGGACGAGCGCCGCCGCGAGCTCGCGCGTGATGCGTTCGCCGTAGCCCGTCGCACGCCGCGTTCCGACGATCGTGACCGGCGGCCGGTCGAGGAGACCGAGGTCGCCAATCCACCAGAGTCGCGCCGGCGGATTGGCCAGCTCATTCAGGGCGACGGGGTACGCCGCGTCACCGCGCTCGATGCTTTCGACGGCCACGGCGTCACGGCAGTGGAATGACGTCGGGGCGAACGGCGGCGGTCTTTTTCATCTCGAGCAGTCGCGTCCACCACGCGGCGAGGAGCGAATCGAGTCCCGTTCTTCCCGCGGCGCTGATCGCGAAGACGCCGAACGCGTCGGGCGCATCGATCGGCGGTGCGTCGTCGTCGCCGAGCAAATCCATCTTCGTGAACACGACGCAATGCGGCTTTTCGGCCAACGCCTCCGAGTACGCGGCAATCTCGCCGCGAAGCTGGTCGTATTCGGCCTGCCAGTCCATCGAGTCGATGGGAATCAGAAACGCCAGCAGTCGCGTGCGCTCTATGTGCCGCAGAAACTGAAGACCGAGTCCGCGGCCTTCGTGCGCCCCTTCGATGATGCCGGGAATGTCGGCGACGACGAACGTGCGGCCGTCGCTGAGCTGCACGACGCCGAGGTTCGGCGCCAACGTCGTGAACGGATAGTCGGCGATTTTCGGACGCGCCGCCGAAATCACCGAGAGCAACGTCGACTTGCCCGCGTTCGGTTGGCCGACGAGCCCCACGTCGGCGATGAGCTTGAGCTCCAACTCGAGCCGTCGCGTCTCACCGTCTTCGCCCGGCTGGTATTCCCGCGGCGACTGGTGCGTGGAGCTCGTGAAGTAGGCGTTTCCCTTCCCGCCGCGTCCGCCGCGCGCGACGATCAGTCGATCGCCGTTCTCCAGCACTTCACCGAGCCGCTCCTCCGTATCGAGATCGCGGATCACCGTGCCGACGGGCACGGGCATGATGACGTCCTCTCCCGAACGCCCGGTCTTGTTGGCGCCCGAACCGTGATCACCGGCAGTGGCCTGCCACGAATCGCGATACGTATAGTCGAGCAGCGTGGCGAGGTTGGAGTCGCCGACGACGATCACGTCGCCGCCGCGGCCGCCGTCGCCGCCGTCCGGGCCGCCCATCGGAATGAACTTCTCGCGGCGGAACGAGACGATACCCGAGCCCCCGCTTCCTGCCTTCGCGTTCACGACGACGCGGTCCACGAACATGTTGCTCATTTTCCGCGCACCCGTGCCCAGAGAAGTTTGACGTCGCGCAAGCGGGTCGCGTCGAGTACGTCTCCGAGCACATCGACGGCGGCGTCGATCGCACCCGCGGACGCACCGGCGTTCAGCGCGCCGTGTAGATGCGAGTGCAGCTGACGGTCCTGCGCGGTCGCCGCGCACGCCGCCACGATGCAGAGCTCGCGGCGCGGCAGGTCCAGACCGGCGCGCGACAGCACCTTGCCGTATCCCTCGGAGATCATCCAGTCGTCGAGCAGCGGATGCAAATGTCGAATGTTCTCACGCAGTCGGTCGTACATCTTGCCGTAGACTCGCTCGCAGGTGGCCTCTCCGTCGGCGCGCGTGGGCGTGCGCGACTCCGGCGCGCTCGCAATCGTCGGATGAATCCGCCGCCATTCGCGCATCGCGTTGAGCGTGCGCGGAAAACCGGCGAACAGGTACGTCTGAAGCAGCAACTCCTCGACCCACACGTCGGGGATCGCGCCGGCGCTCCGAGAAATCTCGTCGCGAAGCGAACCCTCGTCGCCCGCCGCGACGACCGCGGCCAGGCGGACCAGCGCGACGGTCGCGTCGTCGAGGACCGCCAAGGTGTCGTGGATGTCGGCGGGCGGCGTCATCAGTCGGCGTCGCGGCGAACCAAATCGTCGCGCGAGTGCGCTCAGGCGACGAGCCGAATCTCGCCGACCGTTTCGCCGCGCGTGTTACGCACCGGACGCCGGAAGAACTCTTCCAGCCTCGGCGGAAGCTGTCCGGGCAAGACGTCGAAAAGCTGAAGCACGCGGATCACGGCGGGAAACTGCGCGCGCGAGGCACCGTCGTCGACCTTGACCGCGATACCGATGCCCAACTCCGGCACGGCGGCGCAGTGCACGCCTTCGGCACCGATCTTCGCCACGACGCGCCCGTCGGTCTCCTCGATCAACACCGAGTCGAACCGGTCCGTGCCACCGACGAGAAAGGGCCGCGTTCCCATCGCGTGCACGATGCGGCCGGCGAGCGTGCTGCCGTCACGCGACGCGCGGCCGAGTCGAGACCACGCGCGGGCCATGCCGTCGAGCGGAAGCGAGAACGCGACGACGCCGCAGCCGTCGACGGCCTGGCCGATCTCGTTCTCGTCGAGCCCCGACCATTTCGCCGACGCCTGCAGGCAGCAACGTTGAACCGGGTGGTCGCGGCGCTCGTAACCGTACGTCGGCCAACCCGCGGTGTGGGCCCGCGCGAGCATCGCGGCGTGCTTTCCCGAACAATTGTTGTGCAGCCGAGACAGTCGAGCGCCCGATTCGCGCAACAGCTTGAGCCCGCGCGGCGAGATCGGATCGTGCGGCCCGCAGGCCAGGTCGCCCTCTTCCAGCCCGACGTCGGCAAGCATCGCCTGAGCGAGCGCGACGTGTTCCGGCTCTCCGCCGTGTGACGCGCACGCCAGCGCCAGCTGGTCGTCGCCCCAGCGGAGCTCGTCGAAGCCGCCCGCCTCGAGAAATGGCATGACCTGAAATGGCTTGGCGCACGAGCGCCACGAGCTCACGATCCGAGTGTTGCGCGCGCCGGCAGCGAGAGAATCGTCCTCGATGACCACGGCCGCGTGCACGGAATGGTGCGATTCGATCTCCGAACCTCGTGTCGCGACGACGTCCAGCTCGAGTGTTCTCATGATCGTGTGCGGGACCGTGCAAGAGGGAGGTTACAACGCGAGGCTCGTCCTCCCGCCGTTGCTCGTAACATAATCGACCAGCCGCGCCGCAAGTCTGTCGTCGGCGCGCGGGCCGACATCAGAGGGCGAAGCGCCGTTGCCGGGTCGAGCGCGCGGCGACGAGAATCCCGGCCAACACGAGCAGGCCGCCGACCACGGTGGCGACGCGCGGGATCTCGCGAATGCCCGGCAGCAGCGCGGCGAGAAACGTCGCGCCGACCGGTTCGCCGAGCAGCGTGAGATTCACCACGTACGCGGGCATGTATTTCAGCGCCCAGTTGATTCCGGTGTGGCCGAACAGCATCGGCCCGATGGCGAGCGCGAGAAAGATTCCCATCTCCCTCGGCGGCTGTCCGAGGATCGGCGCGTGTACGGCGCGCGCGAAGATGAGCAGCACGACGAAGCACACGCCGTACACGATCGACACGTACGGCCAGATGTCGAGCACGGAGCGCAGTCGGCGCCCGGCGATCACATATCCCGCGGCGGCGGCCGCGCCGACGAGCGCGAGCAGGTCGCCGGTGAGCGCTTGCCCGGTCATGGCTCCGGCTGTGGACAGGAGATCGGGGAGCGCGACGACGAACGCGCCGAACATCGCCGTGACGATGCCGACCCACTGGCCGCTCGTCGGCGGCTCGGCGAGCACCGCGCCGGAGAGCAGCGCGACCAACGCCGGCTGCACGTTGACCAGCACGACCGACGCCGCCACCGTCGTCATGCCGACCGACGCGTTCCAGCTCCAGAAGTGAAACGCCAGCATGATCCCGGCGGCGGCGGCGAGCGCAAGCCCGCCGCGATCGAGCCGCCGGAACTGCCGCCACGTACCCGTGGCGACGAGCGCGCCGAGAATGAAAACGAGCGCGAATCCGAGCCTCCAGATCGCGATCGTGAGCGGATGCGCGTGCGAGAGACGCACGAGCGGCGCGGCGAACGAAATGCCGACGAGCGCCAGCAGCAGGACGAGCGGGACGGGCACGCCGCTGGGATTCGTCGCGCGCAATCCGGGGTTGGAGTCGGGGGGTGGGGCCATGCGCCCGAGAGTGTAGACCGCGTCTCAGGGCGCGTCAATGCGTTTCCTCGAAGCATTCATTACCTTCTCGCCATGAGTCGCCGCCCGTTGAATCGCGATCGGTTGATCGAGCTCCTCGAGGGTGCGTCGCGCTGCCGCGTCGCGGTGCTCGGCGACGCGATGCTCGACGTCTATTTGCGCGGCGACGTCGAGCGTATCTCGCCCGAAGCGCCCGTGCCCGTGGTTCGCGTCCGCGAACGTCGCCACGCGCTCGGCGGCGCCGGAAACGTCGCGCAGAACGTGCGCGCCGTCGGCGCGATGTGCGATCTCGTCGCGGCGATCGGCGACGACATGGCGGGCCGCCATCTATGCGGCATGCTGGAAGCGATCGGCGCTCCCGTCGGTTCGCTCGTGACGGTGGACCGTCCGACGACCACCAAGACGCGCATCGTGGCGCGCTCGCAGCAGGTCGTGCGTGTCGACGAAGAGGAAGACGGCGACTTGAACGGCGCGGAAGTCGATCGCCTGCTCACGGCCGTGCGCCGCGCGGTGGACGATGCGCACGCCCTCGTGCTCGAGGACTACAACAAAGGCGTGTTGGTTCCGCACGTCATCGAAGCGGCGATGCAGGCGGCGCGCGGGCGCGGCATTCCGATCGTCGTCGATCCGAAGTATCGCAATTTCTTCCTCTATCGCGGCGCCACCATCTTCAAGCCGAATCGCCGCGAGCTGGAGGCCGCGCTCGGCGCCGCCGTCGATCTCGAGCACGCCGAAGCGCTCCCCGCAACGTTCGCGCGTCTCGGCGTGGAGCATCTCCTTCTCACGCTCGGCGAGCACGGCATGGCGCTCGTGTCGGCCGGCGGCGACATCGAGCGCGTCCCGACCGCGGCTCGCGAGGTCTACGACGTCGTCGGCGCCGGCGACACGGTGACGGCGTATCTCGCGCTCATCCTCGGCGCCGGCGGCAGCGCGCTCGAGGCCGCGGTGATCGCGAACTATGCGGCGGGCGTCGAAGTTGGAAAGCTCGGCGCGGCCACCGTTTCGGCGGAAGAAGTGATCGACGCGTACGACGCGCATGTGCTTGCGCCCTTGGCACCGAGCGTCTAACTAGCGTGTACCGGGCCCGTAGCTCAGTTGGTTAGAGCAGAGGACTCATAATCCTACGGTCGCAGGTTCGAGCCCTGCCGGGCCCATAGACGAAGGGTGGCGCGCCCGTCTACTTTTCGTGCTCCGTCGGTCGCGTAGCTCAGCTGGTTAGAGCGCCGGTCTCACATACCGGAGGTCCGGGGTTCGAGTCCCTGCGCGACCATTGCGATTGTGAAATTCGGAAACGACGAGCCCCGCGCTTGCTAGTGCGGGGCTTTTCCGTTCGTGACGGAAGCGCCGGCGCGCTCGAGCCGTCCGGCGAGCGCGGCGTCGATGCGCGCCTTGATCACGAGGCGGTCGCCTTCCATGCGCTGATCGAGAACTTCACCCTGCCGGTGAATCTCGGCGATCAACTTTCCGTCGCCGGGCGAGACCGAGATCGTCGCCATCGGGCGCTTGGCGCGAATCATCGAAGACAGGGCGCGCCGCAGCGGTTCGAGTCCGCCTTCGGCGAGCGCGGAGACGAAGACCGACGGCGTGTCCGCGTCGCGCATCCTCGTCTGAAGCGCGATGAGCGCCTCGTGCTCGAGCAAGTCCACTTTGTTGAAGACGAGCAGCGTGTCGCGGCCCGCGACCTCGAGCTCGGACAAGACCTGGTTCACCACTTCTTCCTGCTCGGGCCACGACGGCGACGAGGCGTCGATGACGTGGAGGAGCAGATCCGCCTCGCGCGCTTCCTCGAGCGTCGCGCGAAACGAGGCCACGAGATGGTGCGGCAGCTTTCGTATGAACCCGACCGTGTCGGTGACGAGGACGTGCGCGTTCTCGCCCAGATCGACGTCCCGCGTGAGCGGATCGAGCGTGGCGAAGAGCCGGTCCTCGACGAGAATGTCCCCCGCCCCGGAGAGTGCGCGCAGCACCGACGACTTTCCGGCGTTCGTGTAGCCGACGAGCGACGCGCGGAACTCCGAGCGTCGCGCCTGGCGCTGAATCGCGCGTCCGCGCTGCACGTCCTTCAGCCGTTCGCGCAAGACCTTGATACGATGGCTGATGAGCCGCCGGTCCGTCTCCAGCTGCGTTTCGCCGGGCCCTCGCACGCCGATGCCGCCGCGAAATTTCTCGAGGTGCGTCCACATCCGCGTCAGTCGTGGCAGCATGTACTCGAGCTGGGCGAGCTCGACCTGCATCTTCGCTTCCGCCGTCCGGGCACGCGTCGCGAAGATGTCGAGAATCAGCTCGGCGCGGTCCACGACGCGCGTGCCGATCGCGTCCTCGATGTTCTTGCCCTGGCTTGGCGAGAGCTCGTCGTCGAAGATGACGAGCGTCGCGCCCGTCGCCGACACGCGATCCCGCAGCTCTTCGATCTTGCCGCTCCCGAGGTAGGTACCGGGATTCGGCCGGTCGATTTGTTGGAGGATTTCACCGGCGACGGTCGCGCCCGCCGTGTCCGCGAGGTCGGCGAGCTCACGCAAATGCTCGTCGGCTAGACGCCGGGCTCCGGGGCGCTTGAGCGGCGCACCCACGAGCAACGCCCGCTCTTCAGGCGGGGCGACGACGATTGGCGCCCGAGCTATGCGGGCAGCTCCATCATGAGCATCGCCGTCAATCTAGCGAGCAACGCCTGCCGTCGTGAGTTGACGGGTGTCCGAGAACGGCACGTTGAACGTGCCGACGGTCGTTCCAACGGTGACGTTGCCTCGAACGTGATACGTCACCACACCGGTGTTGAGGAGCGAGCGAGTCGCCGAACCGACTCCGGCGTAGGTGAAGCTGACCGGAATCTGTACGACGGAAGATTTTTCGCTCTCGACCGTGAACTTGTTGTCGACCGCGCCGGTCGCGAGAAGCAGGCTGTCCGAGTTGAGGAGGACCTCGTACGTCAAGCGCGTCGCGTCGAGCCGGTAGTGATTGGGGTTGTAGACGTTGAGGTCGACGTTCAAGCTGCCGCCCGTCAGGCCGACGCCGACGAGCTCCACCTTTTGGAGCGTGACCTCGGGCTGCTTGAACGCCTGCTTGCCGAGGAAGGAACACGCGGCCACGACAGCCGTCAGCCCCAGGACGATTTTCACGGCGAGCTTCTTCATCGCGATCCCTCCGCCTCTTCTTTCTCGTTGCGCCGCCGAATTTCTTCCCACCACGCCAAGCGTTTGGCGATCTCCTTCTCGAACCCGTACGGACCCGGCTCGTAGAAGCGCGTGCCCTTGAGCGGCTCCGGGAGATACTCCTGCGGAATGTAGGCTTCCGGGGCGTCGTGCGCGTATTGATACCCCGCGCCATATCCCAGTTCCTTCATCAAACCGGTGGGCGCGTTGCGAATGTGCAACGGTACGGGTTCAGCCGGATGCGTGCGCGCCGCGTCACGTGCCGCGACGAGCGCCAACATCGAACGGTTCGATTTCGGCGCGGTCGCCAAGTACACGATCATCTCGGCGAGCGGGAGGTAGCCTTCCGGAGGCCCCAGCATGTGATATGCATCACGCGCCGCGACGGCAAGCTTGAGCGCCTCCGGATCGGCGAGCCCGATGTCTTCGGCGGCCATCGCGATCGCGCGCCGGAACATGATCATGGGATCGCCGCCGCCTTCGATCATGCGGCCCATCCAATACAGAGCGCCCTGCGGGTCGCTGCCCCGCAGACTTTTGTGAAAGGCGCTCAGCATGTTGTACATCTCTTCGCCGCCCTTGTCGTACCGCGCGAAGCGGAGTTGCAACGCCTCCCGCGCGACGTCGACGGTGATGCGTCCATTGCGTCCGACGTGATCGGCCGCGGCTTGGAGAATCGTCAACGCGCGGCGAGCGTCCCCGTCCGCTTCGGTGGCGATCAAGTCCGCCGCGTCGTCGTCCATCGTGAGCGAGAGGTCCCCGAGTCCGCGCTCGCCGTCGGAGAGCGCGCGGTCGAGCAAGCCGCGGAGGTCGCGCGGCGACAGCGGCTCGAGCACGAACACGCGCACGCGCGAAAGCAAAGCGCCGATGATCTCGAACGACGGATTCTCCGTCGTTGCGCCGATGAGCGTGATCGTGCCCGCCTCGACATGCGGCAGAAACGCATCCTGTTGTGCCTTGTTGAAGCGATGGATCTCGTCGGCAAAGAGAATGGTTCCGCGCCCGAGGCGCCGTCTTCCTTCCGCTTCGGCGACGATCTCGCGGACGCGAGGCACACCTTCGGTCACAGCGGAGAACGGAACGAATTCGCGGTCCGTGTAACGCGCAATGACGCGGGCGATCGTCGTCTTGCCGGATCCCGGCGGACCCCAGAACACGACGGAGCCGATCGTGCCGCGCTCGATCGCTTCGCGCAGCGGCTTGCCCGGTCCGAGCAGGTGCGACTGTCCCACGATTTCGTCGAGCGTGCGGGGACGCATGCGCGCGGCGAGCGGCTGACCGGACGGCGACTCGAACAACGAGCCCGTTCCGCCCGACGTCACCTCCGACTCGTCCGCCGTGCCTCGACGGCGACGCTCGCTCATACCGAAGCCGCTCGCGCGCTCAGCGTGATCAGATCGACGCCAGCGAGCGAGCGACGAAATACAGCCCGCATCCCGCGGCGAAGCTCAGAGGAATCCGCGCTCCCGACCTGTGCTGAAGCTCAGGAACGAGGTTCGACGCGCCGACGTACAGCGTGACTCCCGCGGCGATCGCCAATCCGTAGGCACGAAGAAACGGCGACGCATCGGTCAACACGACGCCCGCTATGGTACTCAGGCCCAGCGCCGCGGCCGCCAGAATCCCGGCGCGCCGCCGGGCACCGGCGGCGAGAAACAAGCTCGAGATGGCCAACCCCTCGGGGAATTTGTGCAGCAACACCGCCACGAAGACGAGGGCGCCGAGGCCTTGGCTCACGTGCAGCCCGCTTGCCACCGCGACCCCGTCTACGAACGTATGCATCAGCAGGCCGATCAGCGCCGACACGCTCACCATCTCGGAGACCGCGTGCGTCTCCTCGCCGAAGTGAAAGTGACGACCGATCGTGTGCTGGGTGAAATGGACGAGCAGGTATGACGCCAGCACGATCATCGGCGCTACCGAACCGGCGAGCCGAATCGAGTCCGGGAACAGATCGACGACGGACACCGAGATCAGAAACCCGGCCGCGAACGAGATGAGCGCGTCGAGCGCGCGCACGCTCCACGACGCGCGCGAGGCCACCGCCGCCGCGCCCATGACATTGGCCAACGCGGCGGCGGTGCCGTACGCCAAAGCCGACGGGGTCATGTCGGCGCCAAACCGAGACGATCCGCCGCGGTTGTGATGGCGTTCACGAGGTCGGGCGCGGCGGGAAAATGCTGGCGATTCACTCGCCAACTCTTACCCCGCACGCGCGCCTGTTCCTCGATTCCCTTTCCCTCGAGCAGATACAGCCAGCGGTCCGTACGCGCGTAGATGAACAGATCGAGGTGCGGGTTCACCGTGAGCTGGTCGTCGCTCGTGTACACGGCGAACTCGACGCCCCCATAGCGCGCCAACAGAATCTTGAGCCGCGCCATCGCGTCACGGACGTCCGGCAGCGCGATGGCCTCTCCCTTCCACGAGCGGCCGCTGCGCAGATCCTCGATCGCCACGTCCACCGCCGGCGGCATCTGCTCGCTCAGCGCATAAAACAGATCGACCACCCGCTCGGCATTCGCGACCACGCGGGCGACGTAGAGATCGCCCTCGCGCTCGAACGTGAAGCCGTCCGCGCTGACGCGAAAACGGCGCCAGATCGACGCCTCGGGTTGTCGTCCGCGAAAGAACATGGTGCTCCCCCCCGTTCAGCGGGGAGTGGCGTCGTGGTGCAGGCGCGCCGCTTCGCGCAATAACCAGTCGGGCGTGTTGCGCGCCGGGTCCTCGATCACCGCGGCGAGCAAGGACTGGAGAATCTTACCGAGCCCAGGGCCGGCCGGAATGCCGGCACGGCGCAGGTCGTCGCCGTCCACGGCGAGACCGCCCAGGTCGATGGGGTCGTGCAACGCCACCCCCAACATGCGACGATGCAGCCGTCGGACGGCGTTCGGGGCCGGGGCCGGGCGCCTCACACTCAGATCCGCCGCCCACATCGCCGCGGCGAGCCGCATGAACGACCCGACCCCCAGCCGAGATATCGACGCCACCCAGCGGCGCACGCTGGCGTCATCCGGCGTGCCGGAGGCGGACATCGCCGCCCCCATGGACGGCCCGTTCCTTTGCCACGCCGCGACGAGCTCGGTGACGGCGCGGATCTCGTGCTTCGAGCCCCGAAGACCGAGGAGCACCGACTCGGCGGCGCCGGCTCCGAGCGGAGCGAGAAGGGCCGCGTATCGAACCGCCCGACGCGCCGGACGCCGCTCGAGTCCCGGCCGTGCCGTGAAGTCGGGAACCGTCAGCGCCTGCTCGGGCAGATTGGACAGCGCGGGGATCAGCGACGCGAATGCCCCGGTCTTTTGCCAAACAATCAACGCGTCGCTCGGACGACAGACTTGGTCGAACGTCTTGTCCAACTCCTGCTTCACCCGCTCCGGCGACAATCGGCCGAGGTATGGCGCGCTCGCCTCCATTGCCCGCCGCGTGGCGTCGTCGATTCTGAACCCGAATCGCGCGGCGAAACGGATTCCCCGCAGAGCGCGCAGCCGATCCTCGCGCATCCGGGCGTCCGGATCGCCGACGGCGCGTACGATCCTCGCGGCAAGATCTTCTCGTCCGCCGAACGGGTCACGCAGCTCGCCTGAACTTGGCGAGTAAGCAATCGCGTTGATTGTGAAATCTCGGCGCGCCAAATCGTCGTCGAGCGACGCTCCGAATTCGACCACCGCATGACGCCCATCGGTCTGAACGTCGCGGCGAAAGGTCGTGACCTCGTGCATCGCGCCGAGGCGATCGAGCACTCCGACGGTGCCGAACTCGATGCCGACCGGGATTGTGCGCCGGGCGCCGAATACGCGCCGGACCTCGTCGGGCGTCGCCGAAGTCGCCAAGTCCCAATCGAGATGCGTCTCTCCGAGGAGGGCATCGCGAATGGCGCCCCCGACGCACCACGCCTCGAATCCCTCGGACTCGAGACGCTCGGCGATCTCGAGGACGGTCGTCGGTGGATGAAGGCGGGTCATTGAGAAGGGGCGCGGCGTGAAATCGCGGTGGAGAATAGCCCGTTTCGCCGTGATCGTGAAAGTGGCCAGCCAGTACAGCTTCAAAGTGAAACGGTCGATATTTGTTTCGAAGAATCACGAATGAGGACCGTCGCACTTGATCGAGTTGGAGCAGCTCCTCGCCCGTTCCCAAGCCGCCGAGCCGTTCAAGCGCGTGGTGCGCAGCCTTTACCACGGGCACACGCACGACCCGTCGCCGCTGGACCGAGTGCGACTCGATCGGCCGATGCCGCGCGTCAAAGTTCGCCGGCTTCTCACGCACGTCCTCGCGGCCGAGCCGCAGCTCGTCGTCGAGCACGTCGCCCTTAGCGCTCGCTCCGGCTGCTCCGACTTCGTCGGTGTCGTCACCGTCCACACGCCGACCGAGACGCACGTCTACGAGTTCATCTGGGATTGCCGTTGGCGCGCCGAGCAAGAAGGCTGGGTCGACTGCTTCGGCTTCCCGGACCAACTCCGCGCCGCCGACGAATTCGACTGGCGCTGCTTCGCCCGCTGGGAGCCCGTTCTCGCGCGCGAGGTCAGCTGATCGCCGTTGGTTGAGCGACGCGGCGGCGCTCCGACTTCGCGGCGTCGGGCCGAGCTCCCAGTTGAGATCTACGATTTGATACGGCAACGATTTCGCGGAAACACCACGGACTCCGCGGAAAAGAACCCCTTTTGTTTTGTTGCTGTTCCAAAAGCCTGTTTTTTTCGCGAATTCCTGATGATCCGCGAAATCCGCGAGCAGTTTCGAAATCCGCCAGCAATCGTCGAGGCGTACCCTGCCCACTCACCAGGATCGACCCCGCCGGCCAAGCGAATCTCCACCACAAAACGGAGCTACGACTCGAAAAGCTCCCGGAGACCGGCGACGTCCAATCCGGCGCCCAGACCGAGCATGACGTCGAGGCGCGCTTGCTGTGGACGGCGCGAGCCCGCGAAGATCGCGCCGCGTTCGGCGAGGCGGCGGCCGCCTCCGGCATAGCCGTACGTGTGACCCACTCGCCCGCGTCCCACGCGCGACGTGATCACGACCGGCTTTCCTTCCGCGATCCAACGATCGATGCCGTCGAGCATGGCGACCGGGACGTTGCCCCGGCCCATCCCGGCGACGACGATCGCGCGCCCCTTCCCGTGCTCGCGCGAAGCGTCGAGCAGTCGTGAGTCGGAGCCGGCGAACGAGTAGACGATGTCCACCGGCTGCGCGAGCGTCGTCGCGTTGAGAATCGGCGGCTGCGCGTGGATGGATCGGCGGAACACGACTTGGCCGTCGTCCAACACGGCCACTGGGCCAAGTCCCGGACTGTCGAAGGCGTCGACCATGTAGGTGTGCGCCTTCGTCACGTCGAGCGCCGTGAACACGCGGTCCGACATCACGACCAACACGCCCTGACCGCGCGCTTCGCCACTCGCGGCAGTGCGGATCGCGGCGCCGAGGTTGCCGGGACCGTCCCATCCGAGATCGCTCGACGTGCGCATCGCGCCGGTGAATACGATCGGTTTGTCGCTCTTTACCGAGCGCGCCACGAGATACGCGGTCTCCTCGAGCGAATCAGTGCCGTGCGTGACGACAACGCCGTCCACATCGGGCCGCGCGAGGTGTTCGATGATCCGCCCGCGCAACGCCCACATGCGATCCGGCGTCATGTGCGGTCCCGGAAACGCGCCCCAATCGTCCACGTCGAGCGGCGCGAGCCGGTCGATCCCCGGCGCCAGGGCGACGATTTCGTGTCCGCTCAACGTGGGCACCGCGCCGCCGGCCGTCGGGTCATGCCGCATCGAGATCGTGCCACCGGTGAAAACGAGAACGATCATCCGCAGAGAACGCTGCCGCCGTTCACGTTCACGATTTCTCCCGTGATGTGCCGAGCGAAGTCGGAGCAGAGAAACACGATCGGTCCGGCGATGTCGCGCGCCGACGCAATGCGCCCGATGGGTATGCTGGCGGCGATTCGTTCCCGCCCCCCGCCGGCGAACGGCTCGTCGCACATCTCGGTGTCGACCCAGCCCGGCGCGACACTGTTCACCGTGATGTCGCGCTTCGCCAGCTCGGGGGCGAGTGATTTCACGAGCGAGATCACCGCGCCCTTGGACGCGCCGTAGTCGGCATGAAATGCTTCCCCTCGTTGGCCGGCGGTGCTGGATACGAGAACGATGCGACCGTGGTCGCTCATCGCTCTGATCGCGGCCCGCGTCGTGTAGAACACCGAGTCGACGTTCTCGGCGATGGTGCGACGCCACTGGTCGTCGGTCATCGATCCAAACGCGACGTCGGTGCTGGGCCAGATTCCCGCGTTGCCGACGAAGAAATCGAGTCCGTCCAGCGATTCCGCGGCGCCGTGCACGAGCGCCTCCGCGCCGCCGACCGTCGAGATGTCAGACGCGTGGGCGGACGCCGTGACGCCGAACTCGGATCTCAGCGAAGCGACCAGCAACTCCGCGTCCGCGCGCCGGCTGCGGTAGCCGATGGCGACGTGGACGCCGTTCTCCGCAAAGAGCCGAGCGGTCGCGGCGCCGATCCCCCGGGATCCGCCTGTCACCAGGGCGCGTTTTCCCTTGAGACCGATCATCGCGCTGCACCTCCGCCCGCCTGACCTTCGACCATCAGCCGTTCGACGAAGTCGCAGATCAAATGCTCGATGCAGAGGTGAAGCTCCTGGGCGCGGTCCGTGCGCGGCGTCGGAATGACAACCGAGTGATCGGCGAGCCCGCGGAGCTTGCCGCCGTCGCGCGCGCTGAAGGCGAGAACGCGGACTCGTTTTCGGCGCGCCGCCTCGGCCGCGCGCAGCACGTTAGGCGAGTTCCCGCTCGTCGAGTGGATCACGAGCAAGTCGCTCGGTTTCGCGAGCGCGTCCACCTGTCGCGCGAAGATCTCGTCGAAGCCGAAGTCGTTGCCGGCCGCGGTGAGCAGCGAGGTGTCGGTCGTCAACGCGACGGCGGGATATGCGCCGCGGTTGCGCGTGTATCGAACGACGTATTCCGTCGCGATGTGCTGCGCGTCGGCCGCGCTTCCTCCGTTACCGCAAAAGAACAGCGTTCCGCCGCCGGCGACCGTCTCGCGGACCATCGCCAGGGCGCGCTCGAGATCCGGCGCCATCGACTCGGCTACCCGTTGCGCCACGGCCGCCAAGTCGCGCAGGCCATCGGCGAAGTGCTTGCTCACGTCGGTGTCCACGGTCGGTCGCTCCCCTCCTGGAGAGGACTACGGTCAGGATTTTCCGAAAACCATCTCGCCGAGGCGGCGAACCATGCCGCGCCGGAGCTGAATTGGCCAGACGGGCATCGTCGGCTCGTCGGCCAACAGCCGGCGCGCGTTTTCGAACGTCAGCAGGCGAACGTTGGCCTCCGTCGTCACGTCGGCTAGCCAGTCGCGCGCGATCGCCAACGTTCGCCGGTCGACGTGCGTGTCGCTCGCGAACAGATCCACCAAACCGCTCGTGATCAACTCCTCCGCCAGTCGGTGTGGACCGCCGCGTCGCAGAATCGCCGTCACGTCCATCTGAACCACGGCGCCCGCCGCCTTCCACCGCGAGACCAAAGCGGGCGTGCACCCCCAATAACGCTCCGGATGCGCGACGACGGGTACGAGACCGCTTTCATGAATCCTCAAGAGATCCTTGTCCGAGTTGGCCGGAAGACCCAGACGGGCAAATTCCACGAGACGCGCCGTCGACCCGCCAAGTCCCAAGCGAGGATCGCTCAGGTCCGCGCCTGGAATGTCGAGCAAGATCTCCCAACCGCGTTTGAGCTCCGGAGGACGCGTCGACGAGGCAACCAACTGCGCGAACAGCTCGTCGTGTTGTTGGTGCGGCGCCTCGCGCGCGCGGGACGCCTCGAGGTGGGGCGTGCAGACGACCGTCGTGACACCCTGCTCCGCGAAGCGACGCAATACTTCCAGGGACGCCTCGAGCGACTTCGACCCGTCATCCACCCCCGGCAGAAGATGGGTGTGAATGTCGATCATCCGCCGGCGATCGCGGACAGGCGTGTCATCGCTTCGTGTGCGCGCGCCTCGAGGGCCGCCGGCGACTCGGCCGCCGCCTCGAGGGCGTAGGTCGCCAAGGCGTCGGCGGCCAAGAGATCCAACGCCGACTCGCGCCCGGGTGATGGTCGCGCCGCGACGTCGGCGAGCAGAGTCTCACACGCGTCCAAACAAACGATGGCGGCATTCGACGCCGGCTCGGCGCTTCGTGCTCCGAGCGCTGTCTCGATGCGCGCGGCGAGTCGCGCCGGCGGCGCGGGGTTTTTGTCGCGGAGCCAGTCGCCGACCGTCACTCGGCGCCGACCAACGCGTCGCGCACGAGCTCGGGAGCACGGGCGAGCGCGTCGCCGAAACGCGCGGCATCGGGTACGCCTGCCTGCGCCATGTGCGGCTTTCCGCCTCCACGGCCACCCGCCGCGGCGGCGATGTCCTTGATCAGGGCGTCGGCGCGCAGACCGCGCTGACGCAGGTCGTCCGTCACGACGACCAGCAAAGTGTTCTTTCCGTCCTCGAAGCTCGCCGCCAACACGCCAACACCGCTGCCGAGCTTCTCGCGCACCGCGTCGCCGAGCGCCTGGAGCTCCTTCACGTCGCCCGCGCGAACGACGCCGGTCACCAACTTCGAGCCGTTGTGCTCCCCCCCACCCCCGAGCGCCTGCGCGCCGCCGAGCAGCGACTGCAGCTGATCGCCGCCGCCGCGCATCGCCTCCTCGAGGCGACGCTCGAGCGTACGCCGCTCGTCCAACAGCGCCGCAACGCGCTTCTCGACGCCGTCGACCGGCGCCTTGAGCGATTCGGCGATCCGGTGGAGCGCGCGCTCCTCGCTGCGAATCAGCTGGTACGCGCCCGGCCCGGTCAGCGCTTCGATGCGGCGGACGCCGGCGGCCACGCCGGTCTCGGTGACGATCTTGAACAGATTGATCTCGGCCGTGTTGCGCACATGAGTGCCGCCGCACAGCTCCATCGAGAAGTCGGCGACTCGCACCACGCGCACGACGTCGCCGTACTTCTCGCCGAACAGGGCCATCGCGCCCGCCGCGCGCGCGTCGGCGTAGGCCATCTCGCGCGTGGTAACGGGAATGCTGCGCGCGATCTCCCGATTCACGATGCTCTCGATCTCGCCGAGCCGCTCGGCCGAGACCGGGCCGTGGTGCGTGAAGTCGAAACGAAGCCGATCGGGCGCGACGAGCGAGCCCGCCTGATGGACACCGTCGCCGAGCACGGATCGTAGCGCGGCGTGGAGCAGGTGCGTCGCCGTGTGGTTGCGTTCCGTGTCGCGCCGCCGGTCGCTCGGCACGCGCGCGATGACGCGGCCGAAGTGGAACGTGCCGGTGATTCTCCCGATCGCCGCCGGACGCCCTTCGATCTTTCGGACTTCGTCGACGTCGACGCGCCAACCCTCGCCGACGATCTCACCTTGATCGGAGATCTGTCCGCCTGACTCGGCGTAGAACGGCGACTCGCGGAGCAACACGGCGACGCGTCCGCCGTCGAGGTGCCGAACGGCGGTCGTCTGCGTTTCGATTTCGATCGCGTCGTATCCAACGAATGTCGCCGCTGGGCCCACCCCGGGCGCTGCCTCGAATTCGGAGAGATTCGCCAACGCGTCGAGGGCAACGCCGACGCGCTTTGCCTTTCTCTCTTCCTGTGAACGTCGCCGCTGCTGATCGAGCGCGGCCTCGAATCCGGCGATGTCCACCACGTAGCCGCGCTCGCGCGCCATCAGCTCCGTGAGGTCGATCGGGAAGCCGAACGTGTCGTAGAGACGGAACGCGTCCTCTCCACTGATCGTGCCTCGGACGTCGGTCCCGCCACCGACCGATTGCACCGGAGCGAGTTGATCGAAGCGCGTGAGCCCACCCTCGATCGTGGCGAGAAAGCCCTGCTCTTCCTGGCGCGTGGTGTCGAGGATGTGCTTCGATCGTAGGCGAAGCTCCGGGTACGCGTCGCCCATCGAATCGATCACCGCCTGAGCGACGTGCACGAGGGTCGGCTCCTTGCGGCCGAGGAGCCATGCGTGACGCACGGCGCGCCGCAGAATGCGGCGCAGCACGTAGCCGCGTCCCTCGTTCGACGGGAATACGCCGTCGGCGAGCAGGAACGACACGGCGCGCGCGTGGTCGGCGAGAACGCGGAACGAAGCGGGGCTCACGGCGTTCTGCACGACGCCGCCCGATCTTACGCGGACGCCGGTTCGTGACTGGTCGCTCTCGCGTCCCCAGTATTGAATGCCCACCGCCTGCTCGACGGCCGACAGCATTGGCGCGAAGAGGTCGGTGTGGTAGATCATCGTCACGCCCTGCGTGATCGCCGAGATTCGCTCGAGGCCGGCGCCCGTGTCGACCGACGGCTTCGGCAACGGCACCATCGTGCCGTCCGGCCGCCGGTCGAATTGCATGAATACGAGGTTCCAGAACTCGATGAACCGATCGCGGTCGGATCCTTCGATGAATGCCTCGAGCGAAAATTCGTCGCGATCGAGCTCGGTCCATTCACCGGTCGCGCCTTGGGGCAAGCGCCAATCTTTGGCGATGTGCGCCATGTCGACGAAGATCTCGGAGCACGGGCCGCACGGACCGGTGTCCGCCATCTGCCAGAAATTGTCCTTGTCGCCAAGTCCGTAGATGCGCGAGTCCGGAAGCCCGGCGATCTCACGCCAAAGCGCGCGCGCCTCGTCGTCGGAATGATGCACGGAAACGCGCAGCAGCTTCGGGTCGAGTCCGAGATCCTGCGTGACGAACTCCCAGGCGAATCGGATCGCGTCCCGCTTGAAATAGTCGCCGAACGAGAAGTTGCCGAGCATCTCGAAGAACGTGTTGTGGCGCGCGGTGTGTCCGACCTGTTCGAGGTCGTTGTGCTTTCCCCCCGCGCGCACGCACTTCTGCGAGGTCGTCGCTCGACGTCGTCCGTTGGGCGGCGCTTCGGCTCCCAGGAAAACGCGCTTGAACTGCACCATCCCGGCGTTCGTGAACAGGAGCGTCGGGTCGTCGGCAGGGACGAGCGACGAGCTCGGCAACACGGCGTGATCGTTGCGCTCGAAATATTTGAGAAAACGGGATCGAATCTCGGCGGCCTTCATTCTCGGAATATAGGCCGCCCGGGAGGCGAAATCAGTTGCGCGCGCTTAGCGGAACGGACCGAACGAAAGTGAAACGCCTCCAGCGGCGAAATGACGCGTCTTTCCGGCGCCCTGAACTCGTTGATCCCCAATCCGAGTGAACGAGAGACCCTTGGCCGAAGCTCTGGCCGCAGGTTGCACGGTCCTCCGGCGACGCTTGCTGACGAAGACGCGACAGGGCGCCGTTATTGAAACCATCCAACGGCGAACGCCAATCCGGCTCCGGCGTACTTGCGTCCAGATCCCAGCGCGGCGAAGCCGTCGAGCCCAATCCCGACGAGCACGTAATTGAGATTCGCTTGCGCACTGACCGCGATCACGGGCTCGTGAACGAGGTTCCCACCGCCGAAGTCATGGCCGTAACTGTCGCCGATGCCTGCAAGCAACACGACGTCGGCGTGGGACTCTCGCACGGGATGAACGCCCACGAGAAACGAGATGTCGCCCACATCCCCGGGATCGAGGAATCGCGACGCGCCGGCCGAGCGAATGGAGAATGCTAGCGGGCCTCGAGCCGTCCACAGCGCGATCATCCCGGCGAGTCTCCCGTCTCCGTGGTCCGTGCCCGGACCTAGCGACAGTGATAACCAGGTCCGCCGGTGCTCGGCAGCCGCGTTTGGGATCGTGGACGACTGCGCGAGCACGTTGGGCGCGGCCGACGCCATCGCGGCGCCCGCGACCCCGACAATCCCGGCAAGTGTGCGTCTCCTATTCTTCACTTCTCCCCCCGGGAAGACACAACGAGGTGCCAGAGAAAGAGATCACAATGGCGCCACCGCGGTGATCGCTCGCCGCCCCCACTCCTACGACGCCAGCTATTCGCCACGCGCCTCGAGGGCCTCGCCCGTGAGTCGCCCGACAATCTGGCCAATCGCATCGACGTCATATCCACGCCGCGCGAGAAACGCGTAGAGGCGCCGTCGCTGAACCTGTGCGTCGAGCTTCGCCAGCGTCTTCATCTTCTTTCGAGCGACGCGTTCGATGTTCGCATCCTCGTCGACGGCTTCCTCGTCGAAAACCGCGGCAATCGCCTCGTCCCCGACGGTCCGTGCGACGCCGCGACGCGCCAGTTCCTGCGCGATGCGGCGCCGCGACTGTCCGGCTCCGATGGCTTTCGAGCGCGCGAGCTGGCGCGCGTAATTCGCGTCGTCGAGGAGTCCCGCCGCGCGCAGCCGCTCGATGGCCGCGTCGACATCAAGGGCCGGCTCGCCCTTTTTGATCAGGGCCCGTCGCAACTCAATGACGCTGCGGGCCCGCGACTCGAGCATGTCGAGCGCGCGATCGTACGTCGACCGAGGTGTGCGACTCGGCCGGTGCGTGCGCGGAGCCCGCGGCTGGACGGGGTCACTCGATGGATTCATCGCGCAAATGAAAAAACCGCCGAGGAGTCACTGCTCGCTGCGACAGGAACGTCCGGGTCCCCTCGTCGCAAGCCTGGTGCCTCCCCGGCGCAATTCGTGTCGCCGGGCTACTCCTCGCTGACCTCGATGTCGTTGATCACCTCGCGCGGCCCGACGCCGAGCAGTGCCTTCACCTTCTCTTCGACCTCGGCCATCAGAGCAGGGGTGTCGCGAAGATACAGCTTCGCGTTCTCCCGTCCCTGGCCGATTTTTTGGCCGTTGTACGCGTACCACGCGCCCGACTTGTCGATGATCCCCGCCTCGGCCGCGATGTCCAGCACGAGGCTCGCGTGGCTGATGCCTTCGGCGTACATGATGTCGAATTCGGCTTGTTTGAACGGCGCGGCGACTTTGTTCTTGACGACTTTCACGCGCACGTGCGAGCCGACGACGTCCTCCTTGTCCTTGACCGGCCCGATGCGGCGGATGTCGAGCCGCACTGACGCGTAGAACTTGAGCGCCTTGCCGCCCGTCGTCGTCTCAGGATTGCCAAACATCACGCCGATCTTTTCGCGCAGCTGGTTGATGAACACGACCGACGTCTTGGAGCGCGCGATCGATCCGGTCAGCTTGCGCAGCGCCTGGCTCATGAGGCGGGCCTGAAGACCGACGTGCGAGTCGCCCATGTCGCCTTCGATTTCGGCCTTCGGGACGAGGGCCGCGACCGAGTCGATCACCACGACGTCCACCGCGCCGGATCGCACGAGAATCTCGCAGATCTCGAGCGCCTGCTCGCCGGTGTCCGGCTGGGAGATGAGCATCGCCTCGACGTCCACACCCAGCTTGCGCGCGTACTCGGTGTCGAGCGCATGCTCGGCGTCGATGTACGCCGCGACGCCGCCGTTGTGCTGCGCGTTGGCGACGACGTGGAGGCAGAGCGTCGTCTTGCCGCTCGATTCGGGGCCGTAGATCTCGGTGATGCGGCCGCGCGGGATGCCGCCCACGCCGATCGCCGCGTCGAGGTTGATCGCTCCCGTGGAGATCGCCTCCACCCGGACCTTCTGGTCCGCCCCCAAGCGCATGATCGAACCCTTTCCGTGGCTCTTTTCGATCTGCGCGATGGCCAGATTCAACGCCTTCTTCTTGTCGTCCTGCAAGGTCGACACAGCCATGCTCTCATCCTCTCGGTTAGTCGTCCGCTCTTGGGAGGGCCAATCAGCGTAATCGTAGCGGGAAACACAGGGGGCGCTCGATACCCGAAGAAAATACGAAACCGGGGTGCCGAATTCAAGCGGAATCGCGTAGCGCGAACGCGTTGGGCACGTGGCGCACTCGAACGCGGTCGCCCTCCACGAGAACTCCGACCACATCGAAGCGATACGAGTCGTCCGGCCGGCCGTGCCGGTCGATCCAGACCGAGGCGGAGCGGATCAGCTCGCGCTGCTTGCTCCAATTCACCGCCTCGACCGGATCGCCGAACTCACTGCCGCGACGGGCCTTCACCTCGACGAACGCGACGGTGCCTTCTCGCTCCACGACGAGATCGATGTCCCGGTGACCGCTCCGAAATCGCCGCTGCATCACACGCCATCCGTGCCGAGTGAGCCATCGCTCCGCGATCTGCTCCCCGAGCTCGCCGAATTGCTGTTTGGCCGCTGACATGGGCCGAAACTACGGCTCGCCGGCCTCGGACCATCACCGAAACATGGCGAGCGACGTCTTTCTATTTCGCGATCCGCGCGAGCGCACTGACGACCTGTGCCCCGCCCATCATCGGCTGATCCAGCGTACTCCTCACGACGATCGGGTCCGACTTCGTGACCCAGTACAGACCCTTCGTTTGATCCGCGTGAACGGACACCACCCAGCAGTCGAACGTTCCCGCGGGAACCCGCACGCGATCCTCGCCGATCACGGCGATTCGAGTCGAGAGCACCGCGTTGCTGCCCACGCCCACCGAGAGCACCGGCACCGAATCCTCCCACGCCATCGCGAGCGGCAGGAGTCGTAAAGTCGTCTCCAACATCGCGCCGCTGACGATGCTTCCGGGGGGCACGGCCAGAGCCATGGTTCGGCGACCGGCGGGCGTGCTCGTGCCGCCGAATGCGCTGTCGCTTCGAAACTCGAGCGCGAGGTGTGCGGGCCCCGTCGTCGCCGACCAGTGAATCGGTCGTAGCGTCGCCATGTCCGCGTAGAGCGAGTCCGCCGACGGAATCCCGTCGCCGGCCCGCGCCTCGACCAGCAGCCAGGTCGGGATGCCGACGTACGCCATCGGCGTCACCGTCACCGTTCGCGTCCCCAACGGCGTCGTCGACGCGTCGCGTTCGAGCGTAGTGAGGTACACGAACTGACTCGTCTGGAGCTTTGTCGCGTCGAACTTCCCCCCCGCCACCGGCGGTATCGCGCGATGCGATGTATCGGGGGGCGTCGGGGTCGTGACGGGCGGATTCTGCGCGGCCGCGACATGTGCGGCGCACGCGAGCATGACGAAAACGCCGAACGATTTACGCGCGCGGGCCACAGATCCGATCCAGCTCGTCCAATCCGACGAGCACCTCGCGCCCGCGTGGCCCGTCCGATGGACCGAGCACGCCGGCAAGCTCCAGCTGGTCGATGATCCTCGCGGCCCGCCCGTAGCCCACCTTGAGCCTTCGCTGCAGCAGCGACGTTGAGCCCTGCTGCGTCTGCACCACGACCTCCGCGGCCTCGCGGAAGAGCGTATCCCGGTCGCCGGCGTCCTCGGCGTCGGCCGCACCGGCAGCGTCGAGCGCCTCCTTCTCCTTGTCGCGAATCTCTTTGAGGATGTCGCTCTCGACGGCGTCGAAGGCCGCCAATCCCTGCGCCACGCGGGCCGCGCGCTTCTCGTCGGCGCGCTGCTGGTACCACTTCATCAGACGTTCGGTCTCTTCGCTCGACAGGAACGCGCCCTGGAGACGCGCGGGCTCGGACTTGCCCGGCGGGATGAACAGCATGTCGCCGTTGCCGAGCAGCGTCTCCGCCCCCGCTCCGTCGATGATCGTGCGGCTGTCGATCTGCGACGCAACGCGAAATGCGATCCGGCTCGGGAAGTTCGCCTTGATGAGGCCCGTGATCACGTTCACGCTTGGGCGCTGGGTCGCGAGAATGAGGTGGATGCCGATCGCGCGCGCCTTCTGCGCGAGCATGGCGATCGGCGTCTCCACTTCACCCGGCACCGTCATCATGAGATCGGCCATCTCGTCGACGATGACGACGACGTACGGCAAGACGTCTCCCTTGTAGGTCGTATCTTCGAACGCCACTTCGGCGTTCTTCGCCAGCTTGAGCTCGACTTTGTCGAGCACGCGCTTGTTGAACTCCTGCACGTTGCGGCATCCGTTCGCCGCGAGCAGCTCGTAGCGCTCCTGCATCTCGAGCTGCGCCCATTTGAGTACCGACGCCGCGTCCCGGTTGTCTGTGATCACCTTGTGGCGCAGGTGTGGCAGCGTGTTGTACACCGACAACTCGACCATCTTCGGGTCGACCATGAGGAAGCGCAGCGTCTTTGGCGTGTGCCGATAAATGAGGCTCGTGATGATCGTGTTCACGCAGACGGATTTTCCCGAACCCGTCGCGCCGGCGATGAGCAGGTGGGGCATCTTCGCCAAATCGGCGACGACCGGTTTGCCCTCGAGGTCCTTCCCCAACGCGATCGGCAGCGCTGCGCGGACGCCCGCCGGGCCGAACTCGCGCGCCTCGATCAGCTCGCGGAGCGATACCATCTCCGACGTCGGATTCGGCACCTCGACGCCAACCGCGCCGCGCCCTGGAATGGGCGCGACGATCCGGATCGACGGCGCACGCATCGCGAGCGCGAGGTCGTTCGAGAGGTTCGCGATCTGCCGGACCTTCACGCCCGGTGCCGGCTCGATCTCGTATTGCGTGACGACGGGGCCCGTCGTGCGGCCGACGAGCTCTCCCTCGACGCGGAACGTGCGCAGCGCCGCCATGAGCTTGTACCCCATCTCGTTCAGCTCTTCGGCGCTTGCTTCGGCGTTGTGAGGCGGCGGGGGCGCGAGCAGATCCGGGGTCGGCAGCTCATCGCCGCCCAGGTCGGGCCGAGCGGTCGCATCGATCGCCGCCGCGATTTCCGCGTCGTGGTCGGCCGCCGCCTCGGCCTTGGTTCGTTTCCTTCGCTTCCTCGGCTCGACGACGCCGTCTTCGACGTCGGGGCGCGAGTCATCGACTGGCGCCATCGTGTCGATTGCCGGCATCTCGTCGAACGGCGGCGCGAGGGCCAGCGCACGGTCGGCGTCTCCCAGCTCGGGCGCATTCTTGTCGCGCTTGCGGCGCGGCTTCTCCGGCACGGTGCTCGTTTCGGCCGGCTGTGCGACCGCGGGCTGCCGCCCCACGAGGGCGCGGATCGGATTCCACGCCAGCGTCGCGGCGGTGAGGGTGGACGCGGACAACGCGACGAGCACCCACGCGCCGAACGCACCGAACCAGCTCCGCCACCACGCGGCGATCGCCTCTCCCCAGATTCCCGCGCTCGCGAAGCCGGTTTCCACCGACGCGATCGAAAGCGCCAGCACGACCGGAAGGAGAAGGACGAGTCCCGCGACGAAGATCATCCATGAGCGGTCGGTCCTCGACTCGAGCCGACCGAAAAGGCGCAGCGCGTGCACTGCCGGCACCAGCGGAATCAGAATCGCGGCGGGCCAGCCGAAAAACGTGACGAGCGGCTTGGAAAGGAACTCGCCGACCGGGCCGACGTTCGCTTCGACGCTGACGCCCATCCGCATCTCGGCCAGCGCCAGCGCGACGAATGCGCCGGCGAGGAAGACCGCCAGGAGCAACAGCGCAATGCCGGTGATTTCGCGCTTCAGCGTCGTACTGCTCACGCTATCGGTCGACCCCCCCGCCCCCACCTATGCGGGCTCCTTGAACAGGTCCGTCTCGCGCTCGAGGAACTTCGTGTCCACCTGGCCCGCCACAAACCGCGGGTTTTGCATCACGCGGGCGAGAAACGGAATCGTCGTCGTCACGCCTTCGATGATAAACCCGTCGAGTGCCACGTGCATACGCGCGATCGCCTCGGCGCGGTCTCGTCCTTGGCAAATGAGCTTGGCCAGCAACGAATCATAGAACGGCGGGACGGTGTAGCCGTCGTAGACGTGTGTGTCCAAACGAACGCCCGGTCCGCCCGGCGGGTGGAACGTGAGAATCTTCCCCGGCGACGGCTGAAAGTTCCGTGATGGATCTTCCGCGTTCACGCGGACCT
Organism: Gemmatimonadaceae bacterium; assembly: GCA_036003045.1. Lineage (NCBI taxonomy): Bacteria > Pseudomonadati > Gemmatimonadota > Gemmatimonadia > Gemmatimonadales > Gemmatimonadaceae > Gemmatimonadaceae bacterium. Next base: position 69,129 of record DASYSS010000099.1, on the reverse strand, counting down.
CGATCACATGGCCGCGCAGGGGCGGCAGATCGGTCACGCTGAGACGCTCGCCTGCGCCGACGCGGATCTGTTCTTTCACGAGATCGATCCCGGTCAACATCTCCGTAACGGGATGCTCGACCTGGATGCGCGTGTTCATCTCCATGAAATAGTACGACCCGTCCTCGTCGAGCAGCATCTCGATCGTTCCCGCGCCGACGTACTCGATCGCTTTCGCGCCGGCGACGGCCGCGCGCCCCATTTCCTCGCGCAGCTTGGGAGTCATCGCGGGACTGGGCGCTTCCTCGATGAGCTTCTGATGGCGCCGCTGGACCGAGCAATCACGCTCACCCAGGTGGATCACGTTGCCGTAGGTGTCGCCGAGGATCTGAAACTCGATATGACGCGGTCGCGCGAGGTATTTCTCGACATAGACGTCACCGTTGCCGAACGCGGACAGCGCTTCCGATCGGGCCAACTGGAACGAGCGCGCGAAATCGTCGGCTTGGCGCGCGACGCGCATTCCCTTGCCGCCGCCGCCCGCCGCCGCCTTGATGATGACGGGAAACCCGATGCCGCGCGCGAACTCGAGCGCCTCGTCCACATCCTCCACGGGCCCCGGCGTTCCCGGGATGATCGGCACGCCGACCTTGGTCATCGCGGAACGCGCGGCGGCCTTGTCGCCCATTATCCGGATCTGATCGCCCGTCGGACCGATGAACGCGATCTTCGACGCGGCGCAGATGTCGGCGAATTCCGCGTTCTCGGCGAGGAATCCGTAGCCCGGGTGGATCGCGTCGGCGCCGGTGATCTCGGCGGCGGCGATCACCCGCGGGATGTTCAGGTAGGACTCACGGGCCGGCGGCGGGCCGATGCACACGTCGTCGTCGGCGAACCGCACGTGCAGCGATTCACGGTCCGCCTCGGAGTACACCGCCACCGTCTGCACGCCAAGCTCGCGGCACGCGCGGATGACGCGCAACGCGATCTCGCCGCGGTTGGCGATGAGAACCTTGTTGAACATTTACTTCTTCTTCGCGCCGCCTTCGAACCCCGTCCACGACGTGTCGCTCGTGCCCGAGACGCCTTGCACGCGCAGGGCAAACTCGGCCGGGCTGGTCGCGTAGAACAGCGCGCTCTCGTAGGACACGGAGCCCCTGGAGTAGAGCTGCATCAGCGACTGGTCGAAGCTCTGCATGCCGTATTGCACCGTGCCCTCTTTGATGAGGTCCGGAATGTTGAGCGTCTTTTCCATGTCGCGGATGTTGTCCCGGACGGCGGCCGTGTTGATGAGGATCTCGCACGCCGGAATTCGGCCGGCCTTGTCGGCGCGCGGGACGAGTCGCTGCGACACGACCGCGGCGAGCGCGCTGGCGAGCGAGAACCGGACTTCGGCCTGCTGGTGCGGAGGATAGAACGACAGCACGCGGTTGATCGTTTGCGTCGCGTCGGTCGTGTGGAGCGTCGAGAAGACGAGGTGGCCGGTATCCGCCGCCTTGAGTGCCGTGTCCAGCGTTTCGAGATCTCGAATTTCGCCGATGAGGATGACGTCGGGGTCCTGGCGCAGCACGCGGCGCAGGGCCTGGCCGAAAGTCGCCGTGTCGGTTCCGATCTCGCGCTGGTTGATGTGGCTGTTCAAGTCGCGGTGCAGGAACTCGATCGGATCCTCGATCGTGATCACGTTTGCGCGGCGATTCTGGTTGATGTGCTGGATCATCGCCGCCAACGTCGTCGACTTTCCGGAACCCGTCACGCCCGTCACGAGCACGAGACCGCGCGGCTTCATCGCGATCTCCTCGAGCACCGGCGGGAGATTCAGCTCGGGCACCGTGCGCGCCTGATACGGAATGGCGCGCATCGCGAAGCACAACGAGCCGCGCTGCTGATACAAGTTCACGCGGAAACGGCCGATGCCGGGCACGCCAATCGCGAAGTCGCACTCCTTCTCTTCCGAGAAGAGATTGACCTGGCGCGGCGTCATGAGCTGCTCGGCGAGGTTCTTGAGATCCTCGGGGCGCAGCGGCGCGTGCTCCAGCGCGATCAGCTCCCCGTCGACGCGCAGCGTCGGCGGCCGGCCGACCTTCAGATGGATGTCCGATCCGTTGCGACGGATCATCTCCTGAAGGACCGACTTGAAGTTGATGCCGGACGGCGCGCCCGCGGCCGGCGGCGGCGCCATCGGGGTCGACGCGGGGACCGGAGGGGCCGGATTAGCCATTGGGATCGATCCTAAACAGCGCCTGGCCGTATTCGACCGGCTGCGCATCCTCGACCAGAATCTCGCGCACGATGCCCGCGAACTCCGACTCGATCTCGTTCATGATCTTCATCGCCTCGATGATGCACAGGATCTGCCCTTTCTTCACGCGGTCGCCGACCGCGACGTACGCCTTCGATCCCGGCTCAGGTGACTTGTAGAACGTGCCGACCATCGGTGATTTCACGTCGAGCGCGGTGGACTTCGGCGCCTCGGCAGCGGCCATCTCCGGCTCGGCCACGACCGGAACGCCCTGCGCCGGTGACGCCCGCCCTGCGATCGGAACCGCCGGCACCATGGTAGGTATCGGCATCGGCGCGGCCACCTGCACTGCACCACGTTGTTGCGGGCTCTTGGAAATGCGGATCTTCAAGCCCTTGTCCGACGTGATCTCGATGGAATCAACCGTCGATTCATCGATGATGTCGATCAGTTTCTTGACGTAGCGTAGGTCGATCATAGGCTTCTGAAGTGTCGCGCCGGACGACGTGTCCGAGTCACCCGAGCTCGATCAGCTCGTGCGTGAACCGCGTGAGGACCCGCGGCCCCCCAGCCGCCAGGACCACGTCATCCTCGATCCGAACTCCACCCCATCCCGGACGGTAGATGCCCGGCTCGATCGTCACTACCGCGCCTTCCGCCAACGCACCGTCTGCCGTCTTCGCGAGCCGCGGCGCCTCGTGCACCTCGAGGCCCAACCCGTGTCCGAGACTGTGTCCGAACAGCTCGCCAAATCCGCGCCGCTGAATGTACTCGCGCGCGATGGCATCGGCATCCCGCCCCGACATTCCGGCCCGAACGCCCTGCGCGGCGCTCTCGTTGGCGACGCGTACAATTTCGTAAACCTCCCGCTGCTCCGCCGCCGCTCGTCCCATCACGAACGTGCGCGTGATGTCCGAGCAATAGCCGCCGGTCTCGGCGCCGAAATCGAGCAAAAGGAAGTCGCCGTCGTCGACATGCCGCGCCGTCGACCGCGCGTGCGGCAGCGCCGAACGCGGACCGGAGGCAACGATCGACTCGAACGGAAAACCTTCGCTGCCCTCGTCGCGCAACGCCTTCTCGAGCACGCCCGCGACCTGAAGCTCCGTCATGCCCGCGCGAAGCTGCGGCAACGTCCGCTCGAGCGCGCGCGTCGCGATTCCGTTCGCCGTTTCGATCAAGGCGAGCTCGCTCGGATCCTTTCGCTCGCGCAGCGTCTCGACGATGTCCACCGTCGGCCGCCATTGCCAGCGCGCGCCGCCGTTGTCCTCGAGCAAACGCTGAAAATCTCGATGCACCAGATGCGTCGACTCGAATCCCGCGACTTCCAGGGAGCCGAGTTGTGCGAGCTGCTGCCAGAGTCCGGACCAGAGACTCTGCGGCTCGATGACGACGCGAGCGAGGTCGCCGATCTCGTCGACCACCTGCGTCTGATAGCGAAAATCGGTCACGAACAGGGTGTCGCGCGGCGTGACGAACAACAGCGCGCTCGATCCGGAGAATCCCGTGAGGTACCGGATGTTCGGCAGGCTCGTGATCAGCAGCCCATCCAGATGGGCCGCCGTGATCGCGTCGACGAGCGCGGCAAGCCGCGTGGGGCGAAGGTCAGACACGAGCGGCAACCTTGCGCGTGAGTCCGCGGAGCGCGAGCTCGTAGCCGTAGGCGCCCAACCCGACGACGCTGCCCACGGCCGCGCCGGCGAGCATGGAGCGATGACGCTCGGGCTCGCGCGCGTAAACGTTCGACACGTGGACCTCGACGAACGGAACCGCGATGGCCGACAGCGCATCGCGAATCGCCAGGCTCGAGTGCGTGTACGCGCCGGCGTTGATGACGACGCCGTCGACGCTGCCGCGCAGCGCCTGAATCGCGTCGATCAGCTCTCCCTCGCCGTTATGCTGAGCGAACTGCAGCTCGACACCGATCTCCCTTGCTACCGCCCGCAAAGAACGCTCGACGTCGTCGAGCGTCTCGTGGCCGTACAACGCCGGTTCGCGCGTCCCGAGCAAATTCAGGTTCGGGCCGTTGACGACGGCGATTCTCACGACTTTTTCAGCCCGTTGAGCCACGCATTGAATTGCTCGATGTCGTCGTCGTCGCCAGACCTTTCGGGAGCTTCCCCGCGCGACTCCTCTGATCGTTCTCCCGCAAAAAACTGATCGAACGAGAAACCGGAGGCCTCGCCGGCGTGCGCCGGAGTCGGCTGGCGGAACACTCGATCGAGTGACAGCTCGTTCGCCGCCTGTCGCGCCGGCCTGCCTTGAAGCGGCTCGGGCGCGGGCTCCGGCGCGAACGCCTGGGCGAGCGTGTCGGCGGCGAGGAGATCGTCGTCGAGCTCACTGCCCGAGTCGAAGAGCGCGTCGATCGTCCCACCTGCCGGCGACGGCGGGCTCACCTCGTTTCCAGAAACGGCCGGCGGCGTGCGGCGAATGATGCCCAGCAGGAAGTCGCGGATCGTCGGCACGCCGGCCTTCGGCGTCATGTCCGCGAAGTCGTCGTCGTCGCGACCGTTATCGACCGACGCGGAATCCTTCGGCGCGGTCTCGATCGGCGTTGCGGGAGTCGGCTCGCGCCGCCGACGCTGGACGCGCTCCTCGATTTCGTCGGTCTGGCGACGGAGCGATTCGTCGTCGGGACGTCTGGCCGACAGCGTGCGATAGATGCCGAGCGCCGACTCGAGATGCCCCTGGCTCAGATAGAGCTTGGCCATCGTCTCGGTAGCGAAGGCGTCGCTCTCGGCGTCGCCCGCTGCGATTTCCGCGTGGGCATCCGAGATACCGCTTGCCGCGACCGGCGTGGGATGCACTGAAGTCGGCGGGGCAATCGGTTCGGCCGACACCACTGGTGTCGGCGATGCCGGCGCCTCGCCCACCGGCGTCGATGACAACGGCGTTGGTTGATGCGCCTCGACGGCGGCCTTGTCTTCGTGCGCCTCGATCGCGTCGACATACTCGCGCCCACCGGCGCCTTCGGTCGTTTCGTGGTGAGCTTCACCATCGGCGGCGCCGCTCGCCTCCGACTCGAACTCCATCTCCGCGCTCTCGAAGCCCTCGGCGTGGGGAACGGTCTCCGTCTCTGCCGCGGGTAAGTCCGGCGAGTCCAAGTAGAACGACCCGACGTTCTCACTCTCGGCAATCGGATCCTCGGGCGACTCGAACGCGTAGGTCTCCAAACCGTCGACGTTGGCGGTGCTCGCGTCGACGACCGGCGGCGCAAGATCGGAAAACGGAACGAACCCGCCCGCCGCCTGGTCCGCCGACGAGGCGTCGTCGACGTCGCTTGCGTCACTGCTCGCCTCGACCGTCGGCTCCGACGAGTGTCGAGGTTCACTCCAGCCGGCGTCGGACGCCGCGACGGGCTCTGGCTCCGCGGCTTCCTCGTGGTGGTCGGTCGACGCCGGAGACGGCCCTGCCTCGTCGGCCGGCGGCGCGGAAGCGCCAGCGAGCGAGCCGAACGAAAAGTCGTCGAGATCGAGAAGTTCCTCGGTGACCTCGACAGGTTCCGGATGTTCTTCAGCCTCTTCGCTCGCGGAGGTGGCCTCGGCTACTGGAAGCGGCGGTGGCTCCGGAGCCGCTGCCTCCGCACCGGATTCCGCCGGTCCATGCGTCGGCAGCGGGGGCGGGCCGAGAGGATGGGTCTCCGCCCGTGGCGGCGCGCCCGGCGCGTCCTGCTGAACGAGGTGCTCTACCGTCAACGGAGAATCGTCGACCTCCGGCCCCGAGGGCGGCGGCGAAAGCGGAGCGGACTGCGACGGCGGCGACAACTCCGCGGCCTGGGCCTGTGCCGCGGCGTCCAGCGATCCGAGAAGCTGTTCGATTTCGGCGTCGCGTGGATCGGCCTCGAGCAATCGTTGGTACCACGAACGCGCCGCGTCGAAGTCACCCGCTTGGCGCGAGATGTGGCCGAGGTGGCGCAACGCGATGAGGTTTTCGGGGTCTAAGGAGAGCGCGGTTTCGAAGACCCGTTTCGCCTCTTCATCGCGGCCGAGCTCAAATAACGTCTGACCGTAAACGATGTGGCCGCTGATGTGCCCCGGCTGCTGAGGCAGGTATTCCTCGAGAATGAACACCGCTTGCGGGAGATCGCCCGATTTCCGGTACTCGTTGGCCAACGGCGCAAAGTACCGGCGGGGATTCTCGTCGAACTTTTTTCTGAGCTCGTCGATGCGGGCTGAATTGGCCATGGACTGCGTTCGCTTTTACGCGCGCGGCTGAGGGCCGAAGCCCGAGGAGGTTTGGAAGCGCATAATACATAAGCCGGACGCCGGGAGTCAATCAGAAGTCACATTCTCACTTGATTTTAGCCCGCGTCGGTCCGTATGTTCTCAGGCTCGTTCCACCAACGGTTTTCGTTCCCTTTTCGCGTTCGGGAGTTGGTTCTGTGCTAACACAAATGCGAAGCCTGGCGAAGTACATCTGGGTCATCGTGGCCCTCGTCTTCGTCGGCGGCTTCCTGCTCTACCAGACGTCTGGCCTCATGGGCCGCACACCTGTGACCGCGAGCACTGCGGTCGCGAAGGTCAACGGCCACGAAATCTCGTATCGGGATTTTCAGCTCCGAGTCCAGCAAGAGATTCAGACCGAACAGAGTCGCGCCGGCAAGTCGCTGACTCAGGACGACACGCGCCGCATCGAGAACAACGTGTACGACCAGATGGTCACCGAAGAGCTGCTCGACGAGCAGTACCGGAAGCGCGGCATCGTCGTCACGGACGACGAGATCCGCGAGTTCGCGCGCTACGCCCCGCCCCCCTGGATCACGAGCGCGCCGGAGCTCCAGACCGAGGGCAAGTTCGACGCGGACAAATATCAGCGCTTCCTCTCGACCGCCGAAGCGAAGAACAGCGGCCTGCTCGTCCAGCTCGAGAGCTACTACAGGTCTGAAATCCCGAAGGACAAGCTGCTGGAGCAGGTGTCGGCCGGCATTTACGTCTCGGACGCGGAGCTATGGCGCGCCTGGCGTGATCAACACGACAGCGCACAGGTGAGCTACGTCACGTTCACGCCGACGGTCGATGCCGCCGCCAAGAAGTCCGTCTCGGACGCGGATATCCGCACCTACTTCAACAACCACAAGGACGAGTTTGCGGGCGTAGGACGCGCGTACCTGTCACTCGTAATGATTCCCCGCACGGTCACGGCGGCGGACAGCGCCGCCGCCAAGGCGAAGGCGCAATCGCTGCGCGACGAGATCGTCAAAGGCGCCAAGTTCGAGGACGTCGCCAAGCGCGAATCCGCGGACACGCTTTCCGGCGTCAAAGGCGGCGATCTCGGCGCGGCGCCGAAGACGGCATACGTCGCCGAGTTCTCGAAGGCCGCCGACGCGCTGAAACCCGGTGAGATCTCGGCGCCCGTGCTCTCGCCTTTCGGCTATCACATCATCCGCCTCGACAGCCGCAAGGGCGACACGCTTTCCCTGCACCACATTCTCGTCCCGATTCAGGCAAGCGATTCCGCCTCGGCGCGCGTCGACCGCATGGCCGACACGCTGTCTCGACTCGCCGCCGCGAACGAAGACGGCACCAAGCTCGATGCCGCGGCGAAACATCTCGGGCTGCCGGTCCTGCATCTCACGGCGTTCGAGGACCAGCCCGCCGCCCTCGCCGGCCAGGTTGTGCCGAGCGTAAGCGCGTGGGCCTTCGGCGGTGCGCGCGTCGGCGAGACCAGCGATTTGTTCGACGATGACCGCGGCTACTATCTCGCCCGGCTCGACACGTTGCGTTCCGGGGGCGAAGGAAACTTCGACAGTGTGAGGGAGGACATTCGCTCGATCCTCGCGAAGGAAGCCGCGATCGACAAACTCATGCCGGAAGCGCAAAAGCTGGCGTCCGCCGCGGCCGCGTCGTCGCTCGACGCGGCGGCCAAGGAAGCGGGCAAGAAGGTCGACCAGACGACGATGTTCTCGCGCGGCTCGATGGTTCCGGGGCTCGGTCAGTTCACGCAGGCCGTCGGCGCCGCGTTCGCGCTTCCGGTTGGCGCCGTCAGCCAGCCGGTCAAGACGAGCGAGGCCGCGTATGTGCTCCGCGTCGACAAGCGCGTCGTCGCCGACAGCGCCGCCTGGGAGAAGCAGAAGGCCGCACAGCGCGACCTGCGCCTCAACCAGCTTCGCCAACAACGAATTCAGATGTTCATGGCCGATCTGCGAAAGGCGGCGAAGATCGAGGATCACCGGAAGGAGATCAACTCGGCCATGCGTCGCCAGCAGGCCTAGCCAGTCGGTATGGCCCGTTGGGGCCACGACGATCTCGTGAAGAGACCGCGATATGTGATCGCGGTCTCTTTTTTTCGGCAACAGATTGTTCTCTTGCGCGCTCGCCGCGGCGCGAGGTGTCGAGCAGAGCCGCCATTCTCGCGGCTTTCCGCGACGAAACAGGAGAATCTTACAAACTAGAAATGTAAAATCACGTTACACGCCGGATTCTCGTGTCGAGACGCCGAGTGCGCGCGTGGCAACGAGTTAGGTCCGCCCAACCGGGGCTGGAAGCGACGTGGCGCGTCGGTTGCCTCTCGGTCGGCCGATCGGCGGATCTTCCGAGGAAGTTTTCCCTGTAACGGCCTGTTCCAACTCTTCTAACATGAAGCTCAACAAGCTCACCATCGTGTTGGCGGCGCTCGCCCTCGTCTCGCTGGCTTTCGCGCAGCGCATTCACATATAGCCGCAATCGCGGCTCCGACGGCTCGTCGTCGTGAACCGTGAGTTCGAGCGATCGGCAAAACCTGCTGCCGCGACTCCGCCGGTGGGTGCTGTCGAATGGCGTGATCGCGGCACCCTGACTTGTCGCGGCCAGTGGCCGTGCCCGGCGCAGTGGTGCCCGCGTCACGCACAACTCGTTCTTCGGTCGAGAGTCTATCGCAGTCTCGACGCGCGGAACGTGCCGCTCGCAGACGGGAGCCCGCCGTCGAGCGGCGTCTCTATCCAGGTCCCGGTGAGCGAATCGCCGCGAACCTGACCGACGTGCCGCCTTGCGACGTCGCCGAGGAGCAGGTCGAAATCAAGCGTCGTCGAATCGACGGTGCGGCCGGAGACTGGCCCGGCCAGTCTCCGCTGCAAGCCTCCGGCACCAATTTCAACGACGTCGAGCGTGCCGCTGATTTGGGAGCCGCTTTGCCCGCTGAACGCCAGTGATCCGCTGAGCTGAGCGGCGGAGGGCGCGCCCTGCGTCGCCACGTAGTTCCAACTTCCGACCACAGGCACGCCCAGTTTCCCGGGGTCGGTCGGGCCGAAGCACGCGACAGCGGCCCCGCACACGACAGCGGAACACGCGGACGCCAATCGCAACACGCGCCAGGACGACTCACGTCGCCCCGGCGCTGGCCTTCGTATGCTCATGTTGTTGAGTCTCGGCGAGGGCCGCCGCGACTTGAGACGCCCGTCACCGCTCACGCGGCGCGGTCGGCCACTACATCAACCGCTTGGGTTCGGGGCGCGCCACTTCTTCGGCCTCGCGCTGACGCGTGTTCGTTTCTCCCTGGGCCAAGCGATCGTTCGAGCGAGCGTCGTTCAATGCGTCGCGAATCGGCTCGCGGATTTGCTGGTCCGCCTCGTTGATGTTCCGCTTGAACTCGCGGATGCCCTTCCCGATCGACGCCCCGATCTCCGGCACACGACGCGCGCCGAACAACACGAGCACGATGACCAGAATGACCATCAACTCCATGAACCCAATGTTCCCGAAATTCATACCGTCTCCTAGAAGAGCGACCGCGCAATGAGGTAGGCCAACAACACGCCCACGAGGCTCAATAGTGAAACATCGATGGCGACAGGCCCCAACGCAAACTTGATTAGCACTAAGTCGACCGGAAGGGGCCCAACCGACGCCGTGACGCCGGCCGTCAAGAATTCTTTGGCGGCTCCCGCCGGGAATAGGATGCGGGCTGCCTGCTGCATCGCGCCGCCGGCGACGAACCCCAGGGCCAGCACCAGGGCGTGAAACCCCGGTCGGTGCTTGGATGATCCACGTTGTCCGCGCTGTGCCATCTAGGACCGTCGCTCCATGACGTAGGCGATCGAGTCGGTCAGGGCGGACCGGACCGGACTCGGTGGTAGACCGCGGAGGGCCGCCTCGGCTTCCCGCGCAAACCGCTCGCCCTGGCGCCTCGCATATTCGATCCCGCCGGCCTTTTCGACAATGGCGATCGTATCGAAAACGAGCCCGTCAGCCGGGCTTTCGGTCCGAAAAAGGGCCTCCACCCGCTCCCGCTCCACGGCGTTGAGGCGCGGGAGGGCCGCGATCAGGGGAAGCGTGACTTTGTGCTCGCGCAGGTCGAGCCCGCCGGGCTTGCCGGTCACCGACTCGTCCTCGGTGTAATCGAGAATGTCGTCGGCGATCTGGAAGGCCATACCCAACCGATCGCCAAAATGGGCGAGGGGCTCGCGAAACTCGGCCGCGCCGCACAACGCGCCGCTCTCGCAGGCGCCAGCGATCAGCGACGCGGTCTTGGCGCGGATCAGCATGTAGTAGTCGTCTTCGCCGAAGGACAACGTCTCCACGGCGGCCAACTGGCGCATTTCGCCGATCGTCAGCTCGTTCGCGATGTTGGTGACGATTCGCAGAATCTCGAGATCCCCCATCGCGACGAGCGCCGTGAGCGCGCGCGAATAGAGGAAGTCGCCCATGATCACCGACACCTGGTGGCTGAACATCGAGTTCACGGTCGGCAATCCGCGGCGCAGCACGGAGTGATCGACGGAGTCGTCGTGCACGAGCGTCGCGAGATGCATCAGCTCCACGACCGCCGCCAACACCGTTCCGCGAGACTCGGGGGTGCCGGCGGCGGCGCTGGAGAGCAGCGCCAGCGTCGGGCGAAACATCTTGCCGCGCATCTGCAAGAGATGCGCGCTCACTTCGCGGATGATCGGCAAGTTTTCGGTGACGATTCGCTGCATCTCGGCGACGACGTCGTCGAGGCCCTGTCGGACCGGGGCTTGGATGTCTCGCAGCGCGCCGGTGACCGGCGTTCGCATGCGGGCGGCCGCGCCGCTCATCGAAGCGTTTGCTCGACTTCGCTCATTCGATCGACGATGTCCCGGAACTGAATGTCCACGACGAATACGCGTTGATAGTAGGCCAGCGCCTCGTCCGCCTTGCCTTGCAGCTCGGCGGCGCGCCCGAGCAGATACAAGATACCTACCAACTGGTCCTCGCTGGCACGTTCGTTCAGCGCGCGACTGAGAATCGACGACGCGAGCTTGAATTGCTCCTTCTCGAGGAAACATTGGCCAAGCGCTTCGTACGTCGGTAGCCGGTTCGTGGGCCCGGCGAGCGCCTTTTGAAATTCGGCGATTGCCTCGTCGACCAATCCCATCTCCTTGTACGCAATGGCGAGGTCGTAGTGGCTCTGATGATCCTCGGGCGCGACGTTTCGGGCGATCCCCGCCTTGAACTTGCGCAGCATGTCGGCGAAGTCCGCCTGCTCGTCGCCGGTGGGCTCCTCCTCCGGAACGACCATCCGTGTGTCGCGGGGAACGTCGTCGACTCGCAACTCGTCGCCGAGGTTGATGTACGAACCGGAGGGAGGACGCACCGCCGCCCCGCCCGAACGCCTCGGCATTGGAATCGCGCCGCTTCGGCGCACCGCCGCCGCCGCGATCGGCGTGTAGCCGCTCGTGGCCACGCGCGGGGTCGACGGCGTGATCGAGCCGATCGCGAGCCGCGCGCGCGGCTCGTCGGGCGCGAGGTCGAGCACTCGCTGGTAAATCGTGCGGGCCTTCTCGACCTGCTCCGAGCGCAACAAGACGTTGGCGAGTCCGAGGTACGCCTCGACGAGTCGCGCCCGGTCGTTCGTGCGGAACGCATATTCGACGCGCTTCTGCTGGTGCTTCACGGCCTCGGGGTCGATGCGCGCGATCTCTTCGGCGACCGACGACGCGAGGTCCAGCTTGCCCGCGTGTTCGGCGCCCCCCATCGCGTATTCGAGTTGTCGAATGCCACCTTCTCGATCGCCTGCGTCGAGCATGGCCTCGCCCAAGTCCCTCTGCAGCACCCAATCGTCGGGCGCCGCCTGGACCGCGGCGCTGAGCGATTCGACGGACTTGGCGGCGACGGCTGTCGAGCGGCGCGCCTGCGACGGCGTGGCGAACGCGATCGGCTCGTCGATTCCCTCGTCGATCGGCGCCCGCTGTCCGTCGCGAGCCTCGTCGGGGAGCGAGCTCGCCTCGAGGGCGTCGGCGAGCAGGATTCCCGGAATCGCCGGCGGCGCATTGCGCGGAGGAGCCGGGTTTCGCTCGAGACTTCCGGCTGCGTCGATGGGTGTCCGAGCCTTCGTCCCGGACGCGCGAGCCGCGGCTGGCTCTTCGATCGACTTCGCCGGGCGCGACGCCCGTGCGAGATCACTCGGGAATTTCTCGGCGGCGGCGTCGGCGGTCGGCAGCTCGCCTTGCTCGAGCGACGGCTCGGCGACGGACGACGGTTCGACGGGGACCGACAGAGCCGGCGACAACACCGGCGATGGAATCGACGTTCCGGTCGACGCTCTCGCCGGCGCGGGACTCGCGGGCATGACGACGTCGCCAAGGAGGTCGTCCATCGAGCCGTCGAGCGGCTCCGGCGGCGGACCTTCGATGATGTCGATCGCCGCGACGGGGGTCGAGGCCCGCTCTCGCCGTTCTTCTTCGATGAGAGCTCTCAGCTCCGCTTCGGGATCCACGTCATGAACGGCGCGAGCGCCACTCGCGCGCGCAGCCCGCTCGGTCCCAGTGTCAATCTCGTCGCTCGCGTCGTCGCGAAGCGCCTCGGGAAGCTCGTCGCCAGTTGCGTGACCGGCCTCGGCGACTGCTTCGCGTGGCTCCTCCGCTTGAACTTGTTCCCCCTGCGCGCCGGGAAGCGCCTCTTGTGGAATCACGCGAGCGGTGCCCAACCCGTCCAACGGCCCCGGGACCGGCGCGTCCAACTGCGTGCTGGTGAAGCCCTCGACCGTTCCGCCGAAGATCGCCGACGCTTCCTCGACGCTGTAGATGTCCGGATCGATCGCGCTCGACAGCGTGAGAGGCGGCTTGTCGGACGGCGCGACCGATGGCGTGCCGATCACAGGCGACGCGATTTCGGGCGGCGGCGCGAATCGGTCGATCGACGACGCGCTCTCGTCGGGAATCGACGGGGTTCTTCGAAAACCGGACAGCTCGGCCGAGGTGGGACGCGCCGGCGTCGGAGCGCTCGACGGCGGTGGCGCCAGCGGCGGCTGCGGAGGCGGCACGAGCGGAAGACCGCCCGGCATCGACGGACTGAACGTCGGCTCGTCGACGTCGATGTAGATCAACTCCGAGCTCTTGTGATTGCCGTGCGATTGGCTCTTCCGGGGTTCGACCGTCGGATCGATGGCGCGCATGCGATCGACGACGGCGCGCGCGTCGTGGCCGCGTCCTTCACTGTCGAGGCGTTCGTGCAGCACCTGCAACTGCTCGATCGCGTCGTCCTTGCGTCCCGCCCGCATGAGCTGCTCGGCGAGCGTCAATCGAATTTCGTCTTGGTCGGGACAGAGATCGGCGAACTCACCGAGCGCGCGAAACGCCTCGTCGACCTTTCCGGATTTCTGCATCCGGTCGGCGTATTCGAGGAAGTTCGTGCGGGCTTCGTTGGTGAAGCCCTTTTTGGCACTGATGCGGCCGAGCTTGTAGTAGATCGACGCGCGCCCGGGCGAGTGGCGAAGGACTTTGTTGCAGAGCGCAATCGCGTTGTTGAAGAAGCCGGTGTCCGCGTACTTGTCGATGCCCCGCTCGTACCAGTCGACGGCGTCAGCGACGTTGCCCTGCCGAATCAGTAGATCGCCGACCCGATTGAAGAGGCCGATGTCCAGCTCGGCGGGATACGAGTCGTAGCCTTCGAGAAGCTTGATGTAGACGCCGATGGCCTTGTCGAACTGCTTCTTGGCCTCGAACTCCGCGGCTTGTTTCTTCAGCTTTGCGACTTGGGACATCAGCCAGTGGGGTTCAGACGAGGGCGTTGTTGGGGGTCACCGCCCAACCCCTGATTTGCCGGGTAGAGCGGGCTAAGTGCTTGAATGACAAGGTTTGCCCCCCACGAAGGTGGCGGAGCAAAAGTTGTCGCCATACCAATATGGGACGGCTCGAAGGTCAGGAACGTCAAACAATGCCAGGTCAGCGAGATAGCCCGGCTCGACCTGTCCGATTTGGTCCGCCATGGACAGAGCCGCGGCCCCATTTATCGTCGCCGCCAGGGTCACCTCGGCCACGCTCATCTTGAGCTGGCTGACCCCGAGGGTCAGCACGAGCGGTAGGTTCGAAGTGGGCGAAGTGCCTGGGTTATAATCAGTTGCGAGCGCAATAGGGATTCCCTTTTCCATGAGCCGGCGCGCTGGGGCGTGTTTGGTTTTGCCCAAGAACAGCATCGTCCCCGGCAACAGAGTAGCGACGGTTGGCCCCCGCGACAGGGCGTCGATCCCGGCGTCCGAGATGGCCGCCAGATGGTCGGCGGAGACCGCCCCAAGCTCCGCCGCCAGCTCCGCTCCGCCGGACGACGTCAGCTCGTCAGCGTGCAGCTTCACCAAAAGGCCCGCGTTCCGCGCCGCCAACAGGATTTCGCGGCTCTCGTCGACGGTGTAGACCCCCGTTTCGCAAAAGACGTCGGCAAATCGCGCGAGGCCTTCGCGCGACACAACGGGTATCATTTCACGAATGAGAATATCCACATAGCGCCGCCGGTCCGCGGCCGACCCGCGATGATCGAGCGGGATCTCGTGCGCGCCGAGGAACGTCGGCACGATGCGGGCGGGCAGTTCGCTCCGAAGCCGCCCGATCACGCGCAGCGTTTTGAGCTCGTCCTCGAGCGTGAGCCCGTAGCCCGACTTCACTTCGATCGTCGTCGTGCCGTGCGCCATGAGACGACGCAGGCGCTTGTTGGCGAGGTCGAAGAGCTCGTCCTCCGAGCGCGCCCGAAGGTCGCGCACCGACGAATGGATCCCCCCACCCCGCCGCGCGATCTCCATGTAGTCCAGTCCTGCGGCGCGCATCTCGGGCTCGTCGTAGCGCGGCCTGCCGAACACGCCGTGTGTGTGTGAATCGACCAGACCCGGCATCAGAACGCCTCCGCGGCAATCGATCTCTCGAGCGCGTGGGAACCGCGCCCGGAGGTCGGCGAGCCGCTCGACCGCGGCGATGCGGTCTCCCTCGACGGCGACGGCGACCTCGGTGCGAATCGCGGCGTCGGACATCTCGGGGCCGCGCCGCGCGCGAGCAGGGCCGCGGCAGGTGACGACCTGCGCGGCGTTCGCGAAGATCAGCGTTTCGCGGGCGGCGGCGGACGTCTCGTTCATGCCATCACGTCTCGAATGCGGGACAGGCGGAGCGGGGCCTGCGCTTCACCGCGGCACGCGTAATAACACGCGTTGCAGTCGACCGGCTTGTAGTTCCGGAAATCGCGCCAGTGAAAGTCGGTCGGAAAATCCGGGCAGCGTTTCACCTGGCCGGCCGGATCGATGTGAATCGTTCGTATCCCAGATCGACACGGCTCGCGCATCTCGCCGCGCAAGTAGCGAGGAATCTGCTCGAGGTAGTAGTCGGAGTTCGTAATGACGCCGCGCCGGCGGCGCTTGAACGCCAGCAACTCGCGCACGACCTCGTCGGCCTGCGCCATTTCCTGATCGCCGATGAGATATTGGGTGTTTCCGTTCTTCGCGTCGGTGTAGACGCTGAAGTTCACACCGGCGCCGAGCTCCTGCGCGCGAGCGACGATCGGCAGGATCTGATCGAGATTGTCCTTCTTGATGACCGTGTTGAACCGGATACCGTCGATCCCACGCTCTCGCATCGCCGGGACGGTGGACAGAATGCGCGCGGTGAGTCCGGGAATGCCGCGGGCTTGGTCGTGCCGCTCGTCGAGGTAGTCGAGCGAAATGTTGAATTGGTTCACTCCCGCGTCCCAGAGCGATTGGGCGCGGTCGATCGTGAGCATCGCGCCGTGCGTGATGAGCGTGATGTATTTGAGCGAGATCGCGCCGGCGACGCCGGCGACCAAATCCTCGAGGTCGCGCCGAAGCGTGGGCTCGCCGCCCGTGAACGTGACGAGCATCGGATTGAAGAACCGCGCCGCGTCGGCGTAGCTCTTCAACTCCGACGCACGCGCCGAGGGGTCGGTCGTCCAGTAGTCGCAGAACGAGCACCGCGCGTTGCACCGCAGCGTGACCTCGAAATGCACGAGAATGGGGCGCCGGCGCGCGGTGAGCCACGCGTACTTCCCGAGGAAGAGCGCGACGTGCCAGGGCCGAAAGCGCGCGGACAGCACCCGTGCGTTCTCGAGAACGCGCTCAGCCGCGCATCGGCAAACGAATCCCCTGCTCCGCGGCGGTGCGCACCGCGATCTCGTAGCCGGCGTCCGCGTGGCGTGCCACGCCGATGCCGGGATCGTTGGTGAGCACGCGCTCGAGGCGAACACGCATCTCGGGCGTTCCGTCGGCGACGATCACCTGGCCGGCGTGGAGCGAGTTGCCGATTCCAACGCCGCCGCCGTGATGGAACGAGACCCACGACGCGCCGCTGGCCGTGTTGAGCAACGCATTCAAGATCGGCCAATCCGCGATCGCGTCACTGCCGTCGCGCATCGCCTCCGTCTCGCGGAACGGCGACGCGACGCTGCCGGTGTCGAGATGGTCGCGGCCGATCACGATCGGCGCCGAAATCTCGCCCTTGGCGACGAGGTCGTTGAGCGCCACGCCGAACCGCGCCCGCTCTCCCTGACCGAGCCAGCAGATGCGCGCCGGCAGCCCCTGAAAGTGGACGCGCTCACGCGCCAGCGTGATCCAGCGCTTCAAGTGCTCGTCGCGCGGGAACAGCTCCAGCACCAGCTCGTCCGTTCTCGCGAGGTCGCGCGGATCTCCCGACAGCGCTACCCAGCGGAATGGCCCTTTCCCTTCGCAGAACAGCGGTCGCACGTATTCCGGCACGAATCCCGGAATGTCGAACGCGTCCGCGACGCCGTTGTCGAGCGCCACCGTGCGGATGTTGTTGCCGTAGTCGAACGCGATGGCGCCGCGTTTCTTCATCGCCAACATCGCGCGCACGTGCTCGACGATCGATGCGTTCGCGCGCGCAACGTATCCCGCCCGATCCGAACGGCGCAGCTCCGCCGCCGCGGCGAGCGAGAGTCCCGATGGGACGTAGCCGTTGAGCGTGTCGTGCGCGCTCGTCTGGTCGGTGAGGACGTCGGGCGTCACGCCGCGCCGCACCAGCTCGGGCAAGATCTCCGCCGCGTTGCCGACGAGACCAACCGACAGGCCGCGCTTCTCGTCGGCCGCCTCGCCAATCCACTTCAGGGCCTCGTCGAGGTCGGCGGTCTTGCGGTCGCAGTATCCGGTTTCGAGACGCTTGTCGATACGCGACTCGTCGACGTCGATGCCCAGGATCGCCGCGCCGTTCATCGTCGCGGCGAGCGGCTGCGCGCCGCCCATGCCGCCGAGTCCCGCCGTGAGCACGAAGCGCCCGGCGAGCGAGCCGCCAAAATGTGTTCGCGCCACGGCGCCGAACGTCTCGAACGTCCCCTGCAGGATCCCCTGCGATCCGATGTAGATCCACGAACCGGCCGTCATCTGGCCGTACATGATCAGCCCGGCGCGCTCGAGCTCGCGGAAGTATTCCCAATTCGCCCAGCGGCCGACGAGGTTCGAGTTGGCGATGAGAACGCGGGGCGCGGTCGTGTGCGTGCGAAACACACCGACGGGTTTGCCGCTCTGCACGAGCAGCGTCTCGTCGCTCTCGAGTTTTCGCAGCGCGGCGACGATCGCGTCGAACGCTTCCCAACTGCGAGCCGCTCTGCCCGTGCCGCCGTACACGACGAGATCGTCCGGCCGCTCAGCCACCTCGGGGTCGAGGTTGTTCATCAGCATGCGGAGCGCCGCCTCCTGCTGCCATCCCTTGCACGAGAGCGTGGAACCGCGCGGCGCGTGGACCTCGCGCGCCGTGTGCCCCTTCTCCGCCTGCGTTTCGTGAATTGTGGCCGTCATGTCACGTCCGAACGTTCGATGGAGAAGGAGGCGGAGGCCCGGGGATTTCGTCGTTGGCGATCGCCAGCGCCAACCGTTCGATGTCCGCGGAAAGCGGACGGTCTCGCTCGAGCGGCGCGACGAGCTGTCTTACCGCCTCATGCGCGCGCACCACGCCGCGCCCCGGTTTTAATGGTTTTCGACAATCGATCCCCTGCGCCGCGCACATGAGCTCGACCGCCAGCACGTAGCGTACGTTCCGCACGACACGCCGCAGTTTCCACGCCGCCGCCATCGCCATCGGCACGACGTCCTCCTTGTTGCCGTCGGTCGGGATGGTATCGACGCTCGCCGGGTGCGACAGCACCTTGCATTCGCTCGCGATCGCCGCCGCGGTGACCTGCGCCATCATGAAACCGGAATTGACGCCGGCGTCGGGCGTGAGAAACGGCGGCAGCCCCTGGTTCAGGTCGGGATTCACGAGGCGGTCGATGCGGCGCTCGGCGATCGTCGCCAGGTTGGTCAAGGCGATCGCCAAAAAGTCGAGCGCCATTGCGACGGACTGCCCGTGAAAATTGCCGCCGCTGAGCAGATCGCCGGTGTCGAACACGAGCGGATTGTCCGTCGCCGCGTTCAACTCCCGGCCGATGACGCCGGCCGCGAACTCGATCGCGTCGAGCACGGGCCCGTGAACCTGCGGCATACAGCGCAGCGCGTAGGCGTCCTGCACGCGCGGGTCGTTGTAGCGGTGCGACTCGCGAATCTCGCTCTCGGCGAGCAACACGCGAAGGTACGCCGCCGAGACCGACTGGCCCACCTGGCCGCGCGCCGTCTGAATCCGCTCGTCGAACGCGACGGGTGTTCCGAGCAGCGCCTCGAGCGACATCGCCCCCGCGATGTGCGCGACGCGCCACAAGCGCCTCGCGTCGACGAGCGCCAGCGCGCCGATGGACGTATGCGCCTGCGTGCCGTTGATCAGCGTGAGCCCTTCTTTGCTGGCGAGGGTGATCGGCGCCAGCCCTGACGAGCGGAGCATCCCGTCGGCGGGGCCGCCCACGGAATCGAGCAAACCGCCCGCCCCCGCCCTCGCCCCCGTTCCGGTCGAGCGGCGCAGTTGGCCTTCGCCGATCAGCGACAGGGCCAGATGGGCGAGCGGAGCGAGGTCACCGCTCGCGCCCACGCTGCCCTGCTCCGGCACCGGCGGATACAGCCCCGCGTTCAGCATACCGGCGAGCAGCTCCGCCAGCTCGATGCGCGCGCCAGAATAGCCCTTGGCGATCACGTTCGCGCGGAGGAGCATCATCGCCCGCACTTCGCGCTCGGGGAGCAGATCGCCGACGCCCGCCGCGTGGCTGCGTACGAGATTCACCTGGAGCTCGGCGAGTCGATCCGCCGGGATCGCGACCTCGGACAGCTTGCCGAATCCCGTTGTCACGCCGTACGCCACCGCACCGCTCGCGACGAGGCGATCCACCACGCCGCGAGTCGTCGCCGCGCGCTGGCGGGCGCGGGGTGCGATCGTCACGCGCGCGCGATCGCTCGCGACGGCCGACACCTGTTCGACCGTGAGGGAATTCCCGTCGATGACGACCTCGTGCGTCATGGCGCGAAAGGTCGAAGCCCCCTAGGGACAATTCAAGGGATTGCGGATTGCGCGCGCCTCGATTCGCGCGCGTCGATCAGAACACGCCTGACCGCACCGTCGCGCGGTTGTAGTCGACCTTGATGTCGGGGTCCGCCTTCAGCCGGATGGTGAACGTGAAGGCGAAGTTGCCGTTCGGCGACTGCGTGTAGCCGAAGAGGGCTTCCCAGTCGTGCAGGTCGCGCTGCAATTGCACGTTCTGGCTGGCGAACGCGTGGTGCTCGAGATCGTAGCTGGTCGTCCAGTGCGCGCCCCAATGCGGCGTCAGGTTGAACCCGATGTCGGACGTGATGTTGGTCGTCGGCGGGATGATGTACGCGGGGCCGCCCGCCGTCAGCGACGTCACCGGCTGCTCGGTCGTCGGCTGCAAGCGTTTCGCGTTGACGCACGCATCGAACAACAGAGGATTCGAACCCGCGATCTGCGCGCACTGCGCCTGCGGATCGAAGTTGATGACGTTGGTCGAGCCGGGCTTCGGCGGACGTGGGCTCGAACGCGTGAGGTCGAATCGCGCGCGCCAACCGGATGTCTGGTTGAGAAAGCGCTCCGGCCCGCGCACCGTGCCGGCGACCGGCTGCGCCGCGGCGTTTTCCGCCCGTATTCTGGAGGCATCGTCGAGCGCGGCGGCTTTTTTCGCCGAATCCGTCGGCGGCGGCGCGCCGAACAACTTGCGGAACGTCTGCAGCGGGTTCTGGTCGCGGCTCAACGTGAACGATGCCGAGATCGACGTGAGGTACGGCTTGAACTCCGCCGTGTCACTCAGCGTGCTGCCGAGGAAGAGCGAGTATTGGCTGGAGAAGTCGAAGCCGGGGAGCAGGTCGGAGCGGAGCGAGTAGCCCCAGGTGTCCGTCGTGAATCCCGACGTTCTCCAGTTCTTCAGACCGCGATGATCCGCTTCTTGCGCGCGCGAAAAATCGTAGCTGAGGGGCGTCATGGAGATGGCCAGCAAGTCGATCTTCGTCCCGCCGTCGGGGTTGGAATCGTTCCGTGAACGCAGCTTGGCCTGGAAGAGCTGCGTGAGGCCGAAGTTCACGTTGTTCAACGGCAGGTTGACGAACGAGTTCGCCCGCGTTCGTCCGAGCGCGGCGAGGTATTCGTCGCTCACGTCGGCCTTCGGGCCGTACGTCCAGCCGATGGTCGGAGTGATCGAATGGCGGATTCGCTGGAACGGCCCGAAGCCGCGGAACAATCCGAAGAGCGTGGGTGCCGCGCTCAGACCGGCCGTGATTCGTTTCGTCTGACTCACGTAGACGCCGTTCGTCCGTTCGGACGCGACCCAGTACGGCCCGGGATCGGCGTTCTGCAGGCTGATCGACGGCGTGATGTTGAGCTTGTTCTGCCAGATCGACGGCAGTCTGAAATCCGGATTCCAGTCCACCTGGCTCTGGTACGTGTTGGCGAAGATGCGCGTCGCGGTGACTTGCCCCGTTTCGACGTCGTAGATCGAGAACAGCTGCGGGAAATTCTGGCGCGTGTAGTGGATGTTGACCGAATTGTTGAGCGACCAGCCGAAGATCTGAATCGGCGCCCCGATGGTCATGGTCTCGTCGCGCGAGCTGCGATCCTTCGAGAGTGAGCTGTCGCGCAGGCCCGTCACGGGGTTCGTCGTGAAGACGAACGCTCCGATGCCCGGTTGGTCGATCTTCAACACGTCGTGCTGCGAGTAGCTGAACCCCGGGGTCCAGCTGAAGAAATCGCCGAGCGTGATCGGCGTCGACGTGAGGGTGACCGTCGGAACGGTTTGATCGATCTGCTGGCGGCCGGGATACTGCGTGCGCGTTCCGCCGACGGTGACCGATGCGGGACCAAACTTCGTCTGGTAGGCGAGCGCGGAAGCGATCGTGGCGAGCGCGGTGTACGGGTTGAAGGTGTTCTGCCGCTGGAGTGCCGTGCTCGTGACGAAGTTCAGGTTGGCCTGGACGTGGCTGTCTTTCGAGAACTCTTGTTGGTGATTCCAGCTGACCGCCGTGTTCGTCGAACCGTCGCGCTGCGTCGTGTACGCGACGCCGACGCGACCGTTGAGGAATCGGTCGAGCCAGCGGTAGTTCATGTCGGTGTTGAGCCTGAGCCACCCGGGATCGCCTTGGGTCGAGCCGGCGGAGCTCCGCCAGTCGAGCCACGTCGCGAAATCCATGTAGTCGCTCGCCGCCCAGTAGTATCCCGCGTGGTCCACGTGCCGCCGGTACGTCGAGCTGTTTCGCACGATGTCGCCGAGCCCGAACTGCGGCGTGATGATGCCGCTGTGTCGCCCGCCCTTCGTGTCGCTGAAGAAAAACGGCAGCCAGAGAACGGGCACGTCCTTGATGTAGAGCACCGCCGGACGGCCCGCGATCGTATTGTCCGACGTCCGTTTTGTCTCGCCGAGCTCGAAGTGGTAATCGGGAATCGAGTCCGGGCAGCTGGTGGCGATGGCGCCCTTTCCCCACACCGTCACTCCCTTCCCCGACGTATCCTGCATCACCTCGGCGAGCGCGATGTCCATGTACCACATCTCGCCGTTGTTCACCGGCAGACGCGCGTTGGTGATGCGCGCCGTGCGCTGCGTCAGGTTGTAGTCGAGCCGACCATGGCCGACGATGTCCGCCTGGTTGCTCTTGGGCGGCGGCACGACGATGTACGCGCCGCCCGACACCACTCTGTGGTTCGACTCGGTGTAGTAGATGCCGCTGTCGCTCTGGATGATCTGCTGGTCGCGATCGACGGCCGCGAGCCGTCTCTTGCCGGGTTTCTTGCTCGTATCGCCCAGCTGCTTGATCGGTGGGCCGGCGAGCAGGTCGAGCGCGTGGTTTTGCGCGTTGAACACCGCCGTGTCGCCCTGATATCGCGTGACGGTGAAGCCCGGCATCTGCAGCAAGCGCTGGCCGACGCTGTCGGGCGTCGCAAACCTGATTCGAGTGGTGTCCTTGATCGTGTCGCGCGGCGCGGGCTGCGCACCGCGGCCGCCTGGGAGCCGCGGGATGATCTGGGCATGAAGCGAGCCGGCGGCCGACGCGATGAGAATCGCGCCGGCAAGCGCCTCCCGCATCACGCGGGCAATCCGCCTTGCGGAGGAGCGTCCATCATTTCGCGGCGGCGCATCTTGCGGCGATGGATCATGTACGCCGCGAGCACACTCAGTTCATAGAGGCCGTACAGCGGCACCGAGAGCGCGATCGTCGTCCAAACCATGTCGCCTGGCGTGAGGAATGCGCCGACGATGACGATGAGGACGATCGCGTGTCGCCGGTACTTCGTGAGGAAGGCGGGCGTGACGATCCCGAGCGCGGCGAGCGCCAGGATGACAATCGGCAGCTCGAAGCTCACGCCAAAGGTCAGCACCATCGCAAAGATGAAGCTGAAATAATCTTCCGCCGTGATCAGCGGCACCAGCGACGGCCCGGCGAAGCTGAAAAGCCAGGGCAGCGCGAGCGGGACGACGACGAAATACGCCAGCGCCGCGCCCGAGGCGAACAGCACCAAGCCGCTGAACAACACGCCGAGTCCGACGCGCTTTTCGTGCGGCTTGAGGGCGGGCGCGAGGAAGGCCCAGACCTGATACAGAATGACCGGCGACGCGAGCACGAAGCCGAACGTCATCGCCGTGTCGAGGATGATCGTGAAGCCGTCGCTCGGATGGAGCATTGCGAGCTTGTGCTCGGGAATCAGCGGCAGGATCGGACGAGCGAGCAATCCGATCGCGTCGTACTGATACGCCAGCCAGAACCCGAGCCCGGCGGAGACGGCGAGCGCCAGCAGCGAATAGATGATTCGCCACCGCAGTTCCTCGAGGTGGTCGAGGAACGGCATCTCACCATTGTTGGACTTCGGAATCGGCATCCCGGCTCGAGGCTTGGCGTCTAGCCTACTCGCTCGGGCTCAGGAGATCCTTGGCGAGGGCGGCTTCGTCTGATTGAGGATACTTGGTGATCAGCCGGTTGAGAACGATCCGCGCTTCACCCTTCTTGTTGGCGTCCCATAGCATCTTACCGCGTCGCCATAGTGCGCCGGCTACGTCCGGGCTGTTCGCGTATCTCGTCTCGACGAGCTGGTATACTGAATCCGCGGCCGCCGTGTTCCCCTCGGCCTTGAACGCATCTCCAATGTAGAGCTGCGCGTGCGCGTTCTGGTCAAAATCGGGGTAATTCTTAATCAGGTCCTCGAAGCCCGAGCGCGCCGTTCGATAGTTGCCCTTGCGGTATTCCTCGATCGCGGATGTGAACATCGTCGCGGGACCAGGCATGCCGTTCGGAGCACGCTGCGTCGTATCGGGGTTCGAACCGGGAGTCGGTGCCGGCGCCGGCGCACTGGCCCCGCCGCCGCCTCCGCCCGTGCCGCCTTGCTCGGCGACTGCGCGGAGCTGCGTCCGCGCCTCCTGGAGATCGCGTGTGTTCTGACCCAGGATCGCCTGGATCTTGATGACCTGCTGGCCCATCGCATCGAACTGTCCGGCCGCGTTCGCTTGGAACTGCGCGAGCTTGGTCGACAGCACCTTCACGGAATCATTCAGTCGCTCGACGGTCGCGGCGAGCGCGGCGATCTCACGACGGCGCGCGTCTTCGGCGCGCAGGATCGCGCTATCGCTTTGACTGAGCGTGGAGCGCGACGCACGAATCTCTTCCTGGAGCGTCTGAATGCTGCCTTGCGTGGCGAGACAGCCCGTCGCCGCAAACGCGGCGACGGGAGCGATTATTCGAAGCGACGGATGTAGGCGCATCAGGGGGAACGCAGATTGTTGGCGCCGGCCGTGATCGCGAACTCCGCGCGACGATTCTGTGCCCAGGCCGATTCGTCGGCTCCCTGCGCGATTGGATGCTCCTCGCCGTAGCTCACCGTGGAAATGCGCGAGTCGGCGACCCCGTGTTGAACGAGGTACGCCTTCACGGCGGCGGCGCGACGCTGCCCGAGCGCGAGGTTGTACTCATCGGAACCCCGCTCATCCGTGTGGCCCGCAACCTGGATCGTCACGCCGGAATTCGCCTGCAGGATCGGCACCTTCGCATCCAAAATCGATCGGTCCTCGGCGCGAAGCTCGGCCTGATCGTAGTCGAAGTGAACCATTGCGGTCAGGGCCGCGGCCAAGGAGCCGCGAGCCGCGGCTGCCCGCCGAGCGGCTTCCGCGGCCGCGGCACTATCGGCGGCGCGGCGGCGCGCGGCATCCTCGGCGGCGCGACGCGCGGCGTCCTCCTGTGCTCTACGAATGCTGTCGGCGTTGGGTCCTGAGGCCTGAGTCACCGGCGCCGGCACTGACGCCGGAGGGTTGTGGTGACACGCATTGAGCGCGGCGATCGACAGCACCGCCGTCGCCACACCCGCGATTCGGAGAGAACTCGTCATGTTCGGGGATCTCCTGCGAGAGAGACTTGAGGGGAGGAAGAGGAGGGAGAGGTGGGATGGAGCTGGTGGTCCGCTCGTTCAGGTTCTTGTCTCACTGTCCCGATAGACGCGCCGACCAGGCCGCGAGTCGCGAGCCTTCCGCTTTCGTCAGCTGACGCAGACGAAACGATTCCGTATCCAACACCCACAGCTGCCGAACCCCCGTCCGGTCCGACGTGAAGACAAGGTGGCGAGAATCCGGCGCCCAGGACGGCTGCTCGTTGCGACCGACATCCGTGAGCGATTTCGGCGTGCCCCCGCCGGCTGGAATGCTGCGAATCTGGAAGCGTCCGTTCAGCATCTCCTGGTACGCTATCAACCGCCCGTCTGGCGACCAGTCCGGGTCCGACCGGTAGTTGTTGGGGTCAAAGTCGTATCTGGTGAGTTGGTCGGCGCCAGTTCCATCGGAGTCCATAATATATAACTCCGGCGGACCTTGGCTGTTGCTGACGTAAACGATCCTTTGTCCTTTCGGACTATAGACTGGGTTCGAGTTCTGCGCCCCGTGTGCGACAGTGAGTCGGTTCGGCGCTGAGGATCCATCCGCCGCGACGACGTAGATGTCGCCCTGCGATTCTCCGGTCCTCGCGAATGCGACCGAGTTGCCATCCGGGGAGAAGACGGGAGTCGTGTAGATCACGTTACGCGTCGGTCCCGCGATCGCCCGCGAACGTCCCGTCGCCAGGTCGATCACGACCAGCCGAGAACCGTCGCCGTAGGTCGAGTACGCGAGCATCGTCCCCGCCGGATTCCACGCGGGGCTGGTGCCGTTCGAGTCGGTGGGTACGGTGATCTCGTCGGCGCCGTCGCTGTCGACGACGCGAATGTTCCTGCCTCGCATGTACGCGATCCGCGTCGCCGCGATTCCGCGCTGCCCCGTCATCCATCGCTCGATTTCGTCCGACGCGCGATGGACGCCGAGGCGCCAATCGCGGCCGAGACCCGAGCCGGGGAGCTCGAAGTCGCCGGCGTTCATGACCTGCGTGTGACCGACGTCGTGGAGCGCGACGTGAACGCCGGTGCCGGCCATGGTCATCTGCACGACGGCGGCGGCGTTGAGATGGCGGAAGACGTCGTAGTTGAGTCCCGCGCCGGCTCCTTGAGCGCGAAGCGTGGCAGGATCCGCGCTGTCGATGGCAATGACGACGAAGCGATCGCTGTAGTCGAGATCGCGCTGCACGATCGCGCGGACCGAATCGCCGAACGCGCCGGACACCGGCAGCACGACGACCGGAATCTTGCTGCGCAGCGGGTCGAAGTTCACGACGAGCGATATGCCGCCCTTGAACGTGGTGTCGCCCTGCGCGGGCAAGGCGCGTCCGGCGAGGGCGAGCGAACCACAGATGATCGAAGCGACACGTACGGCGCGAGTCATTTGAACATTGCTGGAGTAAACCGAACCGTCACCGGAAGAATGTCTTCGCGAAAACCCGGCGGAAGGGCGCCGAACAACTTTGCGTCAGCGACTTGCTCGACCGCGCCGATCGCCCGTTGATCGTTGCGGTAGTCATTGTGCATCACGAGCTGAATGCTCGCCGGATCGACACTACCATCGCGTTTGATGGTGAAGCGCACGACAGCGTCCTTCCGCGGGGCGCCCTGTCCCCACGCGAGAATCAACTGACGCATGATGTTGTTGATGTAATACGGGTAATTGAACTCGAGGCCGCCCGTATCGACGTTCGAGACGTCGGCACCCTTGCCGCCCGTCGGACCACCGCCGGCGGTTGGCGCAGGCGCTTCCTCCTTCGGAGGCGCGGTCTTCTCGGGCGGCGTCGGCGTCACCTGCTTTACGGCGGGCACCGTCTTGGCGGTCGGCTTGGGCACCGGCTTCGTGACCACCGGTTTCGGCGGCGGCTTGATCTTCTCCGGTTTGGGCTCCGGCGGCTTTGCCGTGGGAGTTTCCTGAACCGCGCCGATCGCGCGTTCTCCCGCCGGCGCCGCGAAGAGCTGCACCTTGTACAACGGCGGCATCGGCGGCGGCGGGCCAGGACGAAGAAGAAAGAACGCGGCCACCAGCCCGCCGTGAAGAATCACGGATATCGCGAATCCGCCGCGCAACCGCGGCTCGGCGATCGCGCTCACGCTATCGAATTACCTCGGGCTCAGTGACGAGCCCGGCGTCGGACACACCGTTGGCGCGCATGATGGCCAGGATTTGAACCACGATCCCATATGGGACGTCTTTGTCCGCCCGGAGATACACGCCGTTTCGCGTCCGGTTCTGCGCCACCGTCTTGAAGGACACCCGGAAGTCGCCCAGGGTGAACTTCTCGTTCCCAATGAAGATCTCCCCTTTGCTATTCACGGTCACAGCGAGCCCGTCTTTTGCCTCCAGCGGCTTCGACTGCGCCTGCGGCAGTGTGATGTCGACGCCGCCCTGCATCATCGGCGCGGTGATCATGAAGATCACGAGCAAGAGGAGCATGACGTCGATCAGACTGACGACGTTCACGTCGGCGTTCAGCTCGTAACGGTGTCCCCGGCCCCCGCGCCTCATCGTCAGATGCGCCCTTCGCGCACGAGGAGCGCGATGACGGCCGTGCTGAAGCGTTCCATGCGGCCGGCGAACCGATTGAGCCGGGCGGCAAAGATGTTGTAGCCGAACGTGGCTGGAATCGCGACGGCCAGCGCGGCCGCGGTTGCCGTGAGTGCCTCGCCGACGCCGGGCGCGACCGCCGCAAGATTGCCTGATCCTTTCGTCGCGATCCCGAGAAAGGCCTCGATCACGCCGAGCACGGTGCCGAGAAGACCGATGAGCGGGCTGACCGAGCCGATGGTCGCGAGCCACGGAAGGAAGCGCCCCAAGCGATCGCGCTCATCCGACGCTTCGGTGTCGAGCAGGAGGTGCAGCGTTTCGATCTGCGAGCCGCTCAGCGTCGCCGCCACCGGCGCATCGCCGCCCACTGGAGTGGTCACGCGCTCGAGGACTTGCTGATTCGCCACGCGCGCATCGGCAACGAACCGTATCGCGCGCATGAAGAGGCGCGGCAGCGCGCTCGGTTTCGATTTCTTGGCGAGCGTGGCCGCGTCCTCGAGCCGCGAGATGTGCTCGAACTCGGACCAGAATTTGTCCGCCGAGTTCGCCGCCTTCTTCATCGATCGCCAAACGCCGAACATGATCGACCAACTGAGCAGCGAGAGGAACGCGAGAATCAGCAGCACCGCCTGCGTGACGGGCGTCGCGTTCAAAATGAGATCGACCGGGCTCGAGGGAACGGCCCCGTGAGACATCTGCAACTGCAGGAGAGCGAGCGTCACGGTCTCATTGGGTGCGGGGATTGGCGCTGAACCAGCGGAACGTGTCGGCAAGTCCTTCTTCGAGCGAAATCTTCGCGCTCCATCCCAGGTCGGCCTTCGCCTTCCCCACCGTCAGAAACGACTGCTGCTGTTCGCCGGGACGCTTGGGCGCGAACTCGATCGGCGTGGTCGATCCCGCGGCCTTTCGCAGCACCTCGGCGAGCTCGATGACCGACGTGGGGATTCCGGTGCCCACGTTGAACGCGCGGTCGTCGAGGCGGCGCGGGTGCGACAGTGCTTTTGTCGCCGCGGCGTACGTCGCCGCTGCGACGTCGCTCACGTGCACATAGTCGCGGGTCTGGGTGCCGTCGCCGAACACGGTGAGGGGCCGCCCGGCGAGAATGCGCTGGCAGAAGATCGCGACGACACCGGCCTCGCCGTGCGGATCCTGCCTCGGTCCGTACACGTTGCTGAAACGGACGGCCGCCATGTTCATCCCCTGCACTCTCGCGTAATACGAGAGGTACAGCTCCGTCGAGAGTTTGGCGATGCCGTACGGTGAGTCCGGCTCCTTCGCGATTGTCTCGACGTTCGGTGGCGTGGCGTGGTCGCCGTACAACGCGCCGCCGGTCGACGCAAAGACGAGGCGAGTGTGCTGGCCTTTGTCGGACCGCCGCAGCGCTTCGACGACATTCAGTGCGCCAAGCACGTTGACGCTGGCGTCGAACGCCGGATCGTTCACGCTTTTTCGGACGTCGATCTGCGCCGCCAAATGCGCGATCACGTCGAAGGAACCGTCGCTCACCAGTGCCGCCGCTTCGGGTGAGCGGATGTCCATTACGTGGAGCTTCGCAGCCTGGGAAACGTTTTCACGCCGGCCGCTCGACAGGTTGTCGAGGATGTCGACCGACCAGTCATTGGAGAGAAAGAGATCCGCGACGTGGGAGCCGATGAAGCCGGCGCCGCCAGTGACCAGTGCCCGCCGCGTCACTCGCGCGGCTCCGAAGCTGGTTCCGCGTTCGCGCCTTCGTGTCGCGAATCGCCGGAGCGCTCCAGGCCGAACAGATATCTCACAGCATCGACGACGCCGAGCCCGCGCCCGTTCGCCGCGGCGGCCCGCAGGCGGACCGTTGGTTCGTGCAGAAACTTGTTCATGAGGCTCCTGGAAAGTTCTTCGACGACGGCTCGTTCGGCCGGCGCCAGATGGTCCAGCCGTCGCAACGCCTCCGACAACTCCCGCTCGCGCACCGCCTCCATACGCGAGCGCATCTGGGTCAGCGTCGGCACGGCGGCGAGCCCCGCGAGCCAATCCCAGTAGCGATCCACTTCCCTGCTGATCAGCTGCTCGGCGCTCGGCATCTCGCCGCGGCGGCGTTCGACGTTCGCCGCGACGACCGCCTGAAGATCGTCGAGATCGTACAGGAACACGTTGTCGAGGCGACGCACCGCGAGGTCCACGTCGCGCGGCAGCGCGATGTCGAGAATGCACAGCGGCCGGTCGCCCCGCACGGCGAGCGCCGGACGAATGTGCTCGGTGAACACCACCGCACGCGGCGCCGCCGTGGAACATACCATCACGTCGACGTCGGCCAGCGCCGGCCAACACTCGTCGAAGTGCATCGCGGCGGCACCGTAACGATCGGCGAGCTCCTTCGCGCGGTCGAAGGTACGGTTCGCGACGATCGCCGCGCGCACACCCTGGTCGACCAGGCATTCGAGCGCCAACTCCGCCATCTCGCCGGCGCCGAGAACCATCGCGCGCTTGCCTTGGAGCGAACCGAAGATCTGTCTGGCGATCTGCACCGCCGCCGAGCTCACCGACGCCGCACCGCGCGCGATCGACGTTTCGTTGCGCACGCGGCCCGCGACGAGGAGCGAGGTTTGAAAGAGGCGATTGAGCACCGGCCCCGATTGCGAGCGGCACACCTCCCATGCGTCCTTCACTTGTCCATGGATCTGGGCTTCGCCCAGCACCATCGAATCGAGCCCGCTCGCCACACGGAAGAGATGCGTGACCGCCTCGCGGTCGCGGCGCACGTAGCCGAACTCCGACGCGTCGCGGCCGAGCCTCTCGGAAAACGCCGACCACACGTCGGACGCGGCGTCTCGCTCCTCTTCGACGACGTAGACCTCGGTGCGATTGCACGTCGAGAGCAGCACCGCTTCGCGCGCCGCGGACGCCTCGCGCAGCGCCTCGAGCGCCGGAAGCGCTTCGCTCGCGCGATACGCGAGTCGCTCGCGAATGTCGAGCGACGCGCCGCGGTGGTTCACGCCGACGACGGTCAGCGCCATCGGGCCACCCGTTCGTCGAATCGCCCTGACTCGACCGACTCGCAGAAGTCGTCGCCGACGAGAGCGGCGGACGCTTCGCTCCACCGTTCACGGCGGCCGTCGTCGATCATCGTGCGGCGCAGCGCGGCGAGATGGGCGACCGCCGACGCGTAGCGACCGTCGAGTTTCGTCGCGAGCGCGTCGCGAATCCGCTTCGCCGCCGCCGGCACGCCGCCCGCCGTCACCGACACGACCAAGCTGCCCGAGCGCAGCACCGCCGGCGTGGTGCAGTTTCCCACATCCGGCGCGTCGACCACGTTCACCAGACGACCTTTCTCGCGAGCGTCGCGCGCGATCGACGCATTGAGCGCCGGATCGTCGGTCGCCGCGACCACCAGCGTCGCGTCGCCGATCTGCGTCGGCGAATAGGGCGCACGCGTCACCGTGAGGCGATCGTCGTCCGCCGCGGTGTGTTCGAGTTCGGTCGTTCCCGCCAGCGCGACGACTCGCACACGCGCGCCCGCATCGAGTAGCGCGAGGGCCTTTCGAGTCGCGACGCGGCCCGCTCCGACGACGAGCGCGGAGATGGACGTACCCTCGAGTGTCAGCGGGTATGCACTCATAGGAACTGACCTGTCGCCGGCCCCGCGACCCGGAACGCCACGTACAGAAGGAGGACCGCCACGAACGCCAGCCCTGAGTACTTCGCGGCGCGCTGGGCCTGCCAGTGGCGCGTCACGCGGCCGAGGGCGACTAGGGTCACCGCAAGCCACGCTCCCCCACCCCAGAGGAGTTGGGGGAGATTCATTTCGTGGTATTCCACGGAGTACGTGGACGCGAGCACCACACCGAGCGTGAGTCCCAGCCACCCCGCGATCGCCGCCACGTGGTTCACCCGATCGAGGGTCGCGAGCGGCGGGAAGAAACGAAAGATCGTATCGAAGCGACGCGATTTGAGCTCTCGCCGCTGCATCAAGTACATCGCGCCCGCCGCGGCGGCCGTCGCGAACGCCGCCATCCCGACGAAGCTCAACGCGATGTGCGCAAAGAGCCAAACACCGCGCGCCCCCTCTGCGGCTCGGCCGGGCGTGAGCCCGATCACGTTCGCACAAATCGTCGGAACGGCCGCCAGCGGCGCGGCGACGAGGGCGAGACTCACGTCGCGCGCTAACAACTCGACCACGAGCAGGGTGAAAGCGAGGACGACGCCGGCAAACGACAGCGCCGGCCCCAGCCCGGTGAGCGGGACAGCGCTCGACCGCAGCGCGAACGCCAGCAGCGCGACGACGTGCGCCACGACACCGGCCGCGAGTAGGGCCGCAACCCCGCGGACGGAGGCCTTCACCGGACGCGCGAACGGAACCGCGGCCAAGGCCGCGGCTCCCAGGTAGCACGAAATGGCGATGAAGTGGGCGATCGCAATCATGAGCGGTCGCCAAAATTTAGTGCAACGCGAGAGCCTACGGCATCTTAGTCCGGCAGGCCCTCGCGCTCTCGCGCACTACGGCATCTTTGCGGCGACGCGCGCCTTGATGCCCTCCACGATGTGTGGCTGCTCCTGCGCGGTGACGACCGCGGTGGCCCCGAAGGGCGTGACGCGGAGAACCTGCGCGTGCGCGATCGAAATCTCGGGCAACGTCAGGTCGTGCGCGTCGTTCGGCTTCTGCCGCGGCTTGAAGATCTCGATCTGGTCGCCGGTCGTGAGACCGTCGCGGCCGGAGATGTCGATGACGACGTAGCTCTGGAGGCTGGGAAGCACGGGCGACTCGAGAATCCAACGCACTTTCCCGGTGCGACCGTTGGTGACCGCCGCCGGCTGGCCGACGACGTTGGCGGCGCCGCTGTCGAGCATGACCAGCTTCTGCCCCTGCCTGACCTCGCCGAACATCTTCACGACGTGGGCGACCGACGCTTCGCCGGCATTGCCCGGCTGCGTGACCTCGAGAACACCGGTCGGGATAACGATCTGGCCGAAGTCTTCGATCATCGGCCCGAGACGATAGGTGAGATAGAGTGCGTGCTGTGCGGGCGCCGCGCCCTGCGGCGGCGCGATGAACACGCGATCGTTGAGCTGCAGACGCCCCTTCTCATGCGAGGCGATTCCCGGAATGTCGGCACTTTCGATCAACGCGCCGGGGTTGCGCGGGCCGCCGTCGCGATCGACCCACGGAGCGGCGATGTACTCGCCGGGTCGCACGGCCGTGGTGCGCGGCGCGAGCATCGGGGTCGCGGTGTCGTGCGCCGTTTCCGGCATGAGCGCGATTGGCACCGGCCCCGCCGAGTCGAGCGCGGGCTTCGCCGGGATCGCGTCCGTGACGGCCGGAAGCGCCGCGGAATCCGCCGGCGCCTCGGGCGCGGCTACCGCGACGACCTTCGCGTGATCACCCGGCAGCTTCAACTGCTCGCCGGGGAAGATCCAATGCGGATCTTCGATCGTGCCGGTGTTGAGGCGATAGACCTCGGGCCACAGAAACGCGTCGCCGAGGTATGCTTTCGCGATGTCCCAGAGCGTGTCTCCGCGCTTGACGGTGTGCGTCTTCGCGGAATCCGCCGCCGGCGCGGGAGCGGGAGCGGGAGTTGTCGGCTGCTGCGCGTTCAGGATTTGCGGAATCGTCGCGGCGATCGCGATCGACGCCGCGGCAACGGAACGGGCGAACGTCCCGCGCTGCCGACTGGTAGGCCGCACGAGCATGGCGTTACTCCGGGCGAATCGTGTAAGGACAAAACTCACAGGGCGGCGAACCTCGCCAGCCTCTGCGGTTTGGACGATTCGGCGACGAAAGGGGAACGGGCGCCCCAATGAGGGCGTCGGCCGCAAGTGGCGAGCGATACAGCTTTTAGCAGGTGCGGCCGATTTCTAAACTTTAGGTCTCTCGCGGCCCGCGTCGAACGGAGCCCGACGCGACAACGCCGGGCTCCGTTTCGACGAGTTCGGAGGGATTCGAGCCGCCTAGAACGGCAGGTCGTCGTCCCCGTCGTTCAACGCGTTCGGGAAATCCTCGAAGTCGTCTCCACCGCCGCCCCCGCCACTAGCGGCTTTCGCCTTCGAGGCCGCGGGCGTGCGACGCGAGCTCGCTTCGCTGTCGAAGTCTCCCCCGCCGCCGCTACGCGGGCTCAGCATGATCAGCTCGCGCACGTTGATCTCGGTGCTGTAGCGCGTCTGACCATCCTTGTCCTGCCACTGGCGATACTCGATGCGTCCTTCGACGTAGAGCTTGTCGCCTTTCTTCACGTAGCGCTCGACGATGTCGGCGAGCTGCGAACCCTTCGTGTTCCAGACGACACAGCGATGCCACTCCGTTTTCTCCTGTTTCGCACCGGCGGCGTCATTCCACTGACGGCTCGTGGCAAGCGAAAAGGTGGCGACCCGGCTGCCTCCGGTGGTCGAGCGAACCTCGGGATCGTTCCCGAGATTTCCAATCAGCGTGACTTTGTTCAGGCTCCTGCTCACGGCTCCTCCTGGCGAGAAAGTGTGTTCGGCCTCTCGCCGCTCACGGTATGATCCAGTCCGTGTTGATGCGCAACCAAATCATCGCACATCAACGTTTTGTGTTGCCGACCTCACGTCCCATCGCACGCGCCATCGCCATCGATCGACCGGCGGAGCACGATGGCATCCTCCACAGGCCGCCTGTAATACGAACGCCGTCGTCCGACCTCGACAAAGCCGCGCGATCCATAGAGATGTCGCGCCCGCGCGTTCGAATCCCGCACCTCGAGGTACACCGCCTTGAGCTTGCGCACCGCCGCTTCCTGCAGCGACGCGTCGAGCAGTGCGTGGCCGATTCCATTTCCCCACGCGCCCGGCGCCACGGCGAGATTCGCGATTTCGCCCTCGTCAGCGACGAACCACGCGACAACATAACCCTGGAGCGTGCGTCCGTCACGACGCGCGCACGCGCAATACACCGATGGATTCGACAACGCCTCGCGGAACGAGCGCGCCGACCACGGATCGCTGAACACGGCGCGCTCAATGGCCACGATCGCGGCGACGTCCGCGAGCTTGGCCGGCTCGATGGAGAGCGGCATCAGCGCGGCAGCGGCCGCCCGTGCGCCGACTCCCATTTCACCTGCGCTTCGGCGAGTCTGCCGTAGGCCGGCTCCCAGCTTCGCACGTCGACCTCACCGCGAGCGACGAGGAGCGCCTCGATACGTGCCACACCGCTCGCGCGCGGCCGCGACCGCGCTCCGCCATCGAATTGCGTCGGACTGACGATCCGCGCGCGATACTCGCCGGCGACGACCGCGACCTCCGCGGCTGCGACGATCCGCGCGGGCTCCAATTCGGCGACGCAGCCTTTCTCGTCGACGTCGTACAGCGCCACGTAGAACTCTCCGCGCAGCGCGTCGAGCGCGCCGAGATACCGACCGGCGCTCAGGTCAGCGCCCGCCACAACGAGCGAAAGCGACGGCGCGGCGAACAGCGGAAGGCACAGACCACTCGCGATACCCTTGGCGATCCCGCCCGCGATCCGAAGACTGGTGAAGCTCCCCGGCCCCGCCCCGCAAACGATTCGCTCGACGGCGCCGAGGTCGAGACCGGCCTGTTGCAGAACGGCGGCGACGGCCGGCATCAACTGCTCGCTCTCGCGCCCTTTCATCGCGGCCGCCTGCTCCGCGAGCACACGGCCGTCGCGAAGAACGGCGACGTCGCCTTCGTACGTCGAGGCGTCGAGGGCGAGCGTGATCACGCGTGACCGCCTGCGTACAAAAGCCGCTTCTGCGGATCGTCGGGAAGATGCTGAAGGCTGATCGACACGTGAGACGACGGCAGCCGATCCCCCGCCCGCTCCGGCCACTCCACCAACACCAACGCGTCCTCGGCGAGCATGTCGTCCCAGCCGATGTTCGTGAGGTCGTGCGGGCCGCGCAGACGATACAGGTCGACGTGGTACACGGGCGCGCGTGGCGACGAATAGCGATGCACGAGTGTAAAGGTCGGGCTGGTGACGTCCTCGGTCACACCGAACCCGCGACAGATCGCGCGGGCGAGCGTCGTCTTCCCCGCGCCCAGCTCACCGGTCAGGCCGACGACAAGCGGCGGCGACGCGGCTCGCCCGAACCGCTCCCCCCACTCGACAAGCTCCGCCTCGTCGAGCGCGAGATGACCGTGGCCCGCCAGCGGCGGAATGACGCCCGAAGGTGAGTCCGACACTCAACGACCCCCACCCCAACGTCCCGCCCCCGCGGTGGGTCGCTTGACGTTCGCATCGCGTCGTGCGCGGACGTCGAAGAGCTGATCGCGAAGTTGCGCCGCGAGCTCGAAGTCCATCGCGGCAGCGGCTTCCTGCATCTGCGCCTCGAGCATCTTCTCGAGCGACTCCACTTCCATGACCGAGTATCCGCGCGCCGGCTCCGCGACCTTCTTCTCCTGCTTTTCCGCTCGCGCGTCGGCGACTCGGGTAATGAAACGAACCTGGTCCACGCTCTTCGACACTGAGGTCGGAGTAATATCGTGTTCTACGTTGAACCGGGTCTGCAACTCGCGGCGGCGCGCCGTTTCCTCCAGGCACCGCTGCATCGATCCCGTGATGCGGTCCGCGTAGAAGATCGCGCGACCACGCACATGTCTCGCCGCCCGGCCCACCGTCTGAATCAACGACCGGTCGCTCCGGAGGAAGCCCTCCTGATCGGCGTCGAGGATGGCGACGAGCGAGACTTCCGGCAGGTCGAGGCCCTCGCGCAGGAGGTTGATGCCGACCAGGACGTCGAACTCGCCCAATCGGAGGCCGCGAACGATTTCCATCCGTTCGATGGCGTCGATGTCCGAATGCATGTAGCGCACGCGAACGCCGACCTGTTGGAGATAGTCGCTGAGATCTTCCGCCATCCGCTTCGTGAGCGTCGTGACGAGAACGCGCTCGCCGCGCCGTTCGCGAATGCGAATCTCATTGAGAAGATCGTCGACCTGCCCCCGAACCGGCCGGACCTCGATCTCCGGGTCGATCAGCCCCGTCGGGCGGATGATCTGCTCGACGACGACGCCTTCGGAGAGCCGGAGCTCGAGGTCGGCCGGCGTGGCCGACACAAAAATCGCGCGCGGCGTCAGCCCGAGAAACTCATCGAACATCAGCGGACGGTTGTCGAGCGCGCTCGGGAGCCGAAAGCCGTACTCGACCAAGGTGAGCTTTCGCGCGCGGTCGCCGTTGAACATTCCGCCGACCTGCGGGAGAGTGACGTGCGACTCATCGACGACGACGAGGAAGTCCTCGGGGAAGTAGTCGAACAGCACCGCGGGCCGCTCGCCCTCGGCGCGGCCGGCGAGGTGGCGCGAATAATTCTCGATGCCGGCGCAGGTGCCGATCTCCAGCATCATCTCGATGTCGAAGTTCGTGCGCGATTCCAGGCGTTGCGCCTCGAGCAGTTTGCCCGCCGCGCGCAAATCCGTGAGCCGCTCGGCCAACTCGGCACGGATCACCTTCACGGCCCGTTCGAGAGTCGGCCGCTGGGTGACGAAGTGCTTGGCCGGGTAGATCGCCGCCCGCTCGAGCGTCGCGATCGTCTCGCCGGTGAGCACGTTGATCTTGGAGATCCGCTCGATCTCGTCGCCCCACATCTCGACGCGGACGCCCTGTTCTTCGTACGCGGGGAAAATTTCGACCGTGTCGCCGCGGACGCGAAACGTGCCGCGCTCGAACGCGACGTCGTTGCGGCTGTACTGAATGCGCACGAGGGACCGGAGAATCTCGTCGCGCGCGATGCGCTGTCCGCGGAGCAGCGTGACCATCTGCTCGCGGTATGACACCGGATCGCCGAGGCCATAGATTGCCGAAACCGTGGCGACGATGATCACGTCGTCGCGTTCCATGAGGCTCGACGTCGCCCGAAGCCGCAGTCGATCGATGTCTTCGTTGATCGACGCGTCTTTCTCGATGTAGGTGTCGCTCGACGGGACGTAGGCTTCGGGTTGGTAGTAGTCGTAGTACGAGATGAAGTACTCGACCGCGTTGTGCGGGAAGAAGCTCTTGAGCTCTCCGTAGAGTTGGGCCGCGAGCGTCTTGTTGTGCGACAGCACCAACGCCGGTTTTCCGTGCTGCTTGATCACGTTGGCAATGGTCATCGTCTTGCCGGAGCCCGTGACGCCGAGCAGCGTCTGAAAGCGGTCGCCGCGCTCGAGGCCAGCGGTCAGCTCGGCGATCGCTTTTGGCTGGTCGCCCGCGGGCTGAAACGGAGCCTGGAGATCGTATTGAGCGGTGCCCGTCGCCATGGTTCGGGAATATAACGCCATTCTCGGGATTTGTTCGGTTTTCAGCCCTTCTGACCCGCCCTCGTTGACCGCCCCCGCCCCTGCCCCCGCCCCCACGTCGCCGTCGTCATCCCCGACCCGGGCCGCCGAACCGCCGGCGCTGGCACGAATCGCGGGCACTGCAATTCCCGTGGTCCTGGCCGCGCTGGTCTTCGCGATCCCGTTTTCCATCGCCGTCGATTCCGCACGGCACTTCAGCGGCGTGGCGATCGACGGACCCTTCCAGCTCTACAACGCGCTTCGCCGCATTCAGGCCGGCTTCAGGCCGGGAATCGATTTTCAGTTCTTTCACGGAATCGGAATCCCTTTCCTGCACTATCCCCTCTACTTGCTGTTCGGGGGACGGCTCGAAGGGTCCGAGCTCGCGCGGCAGTTACTGAGCACGCTCGCGTACCCCGTGGTGTTCCTCGCGGTGTTTCGCGCGTTCACGGGCGGCTGGCGACGCGCCTGGTGGCTCACCACGGCCGCCCTCGCGGCTTCGATCGCGCTCCACCTCACGGCACTCACCAATCCGCTGAACGGAATGCTCGGCCTCCGTTCGACGATGCCGATGCTGGTCCCGGTCGCGTTCTATCTATCACGCGCGGGAGCGCAGCGAACGCTGGTCACGGGCCTGTGCCTCGGACTCGCTCTCTTTCTGAGCACGGAGCAAGGCATCGCGATCGTCCTGGCCTTTTGCGTCGTGTCGGGCGTCGCGCTGACGCGGCCGTCGACTCGTGGCGAA
Source organism: Gemmatimonadaceae bacterium (assembly GCA_036003045.1). NCBI lineage: Bacteria > Pseudomonadati > Gemmatimonadota > Gemmatimonadia > Gemmatimonadales > Gemmatimonadaceae > Gemmatimonadaceae bacterium. The sequence continues at coordinate 30,503 of DASYSS010000099.1, read as the reverse complement.
CGCATCGCGGATGCGGTGGGCACGGTCGCCGTCGGCGTCGCGACGTTTCTCCTCCTGATTCTCCTTGTGGCACGTGGAGGAACGCTCGGAGTCTTGAGCTACAACCTCGAAGCCGTGCCGATGGACCAGTACTGGTACTTCGGCGCCCCGCCCAACGTGTTCATCTCGTCGTGGGGCCGGCTTCCGGGGATGCTCGTTCACGTGTGGCCGGTGGGAGCGGCGGTCGCGCTGATCCTCGTCGCCGTGGCTGTATGTCTCACGCGCGTTGCCAGAGTGCGAGGAACGGGCTCGGAGCAGCGAGCCGACGCGCTCGCGTTGTTCGCCGTCTACGGTCTGGTATCCTGCGCATCGCTCCTCGGAATTTTCGCGGCTGCGTATGTCCAACCGTGTTGGCGCGTTCTGATCGTACTCGGCTTGATCGGCCTCACCGGTGCCGGAGACTCCGCCAAGATTCGCTCGGAAGAGAATGCGCCGGCCGCGGTGCCGGTCTGGATGCCGGCGGCAGCGCTCGCGGCCATCGTTTGGGCGGCGATTGCCACCCCGAGTGCCTTGGGAATCTTGCGATCCTCACCGCACGTCGTCACCGAGCATTTGTTGGGGCACGCGCAGTTCGGCGTCGCCGGGATCTGGCCCGAGACGATGCACGACGACGAAGCGGTGGTCGCCTCGCGAACGAGTCCCACCGGTCAGCTCCCGTCGATATGGTCCACCTACTCCGGGTGGCTCGAGGCGCGTTACGGACTCTTTCACCCGTCGTTCGACTACATCATTCACGCGCTCGGCCCGGCGAATCGCGCCCAATACATCGAGCGCTTTCGGGCGACGTCTCCTCAGCTCGTGCAGACGGTGCTCCCTTCGTACACGCAGTACGAAACTTGGCTGGAACAGACGAGCTGGGAGTTTTACGAGGAGCTGCTCAAGCGCTACGCGATCGTTCAGAGGACTCCGTGGTCTCTGTTTTGGGAGCGCCAAGTGGGAGAAGCTCCGTCGAATCAACTGCTCGGCGAGCCAACGGTGGACGGGGGGACGCAAATCGCCGCGCTCGGACCGGTGCCGGCATCGCCCGGCATGCCCGTAACTCTCATGACCGTCGAGGTCGAATACCAGACGAGAAATCCACTCGCCCGAATCCCGCTCATCGGATCGAATCCGCGTTTCCTCGTCGGCATTACGGGTGGGCTGCCTCGCGTCCCCGTCACACTCGATCCGTACGCCACCAAGGCGCGTTTTCCTCTCGTCGCCGCGCCGGGAGCCACGCCGACACTCGCCTTTCGGACCTTTTCGCTGCTTCCGGGGGCGTCCATCGACGTGCGACACATCCGGGTCTGGCAGGTCTCCGTGAACAGGGCCAATCAGGAGTGGCTCGCGGACCTGGTCAAGCAGCAATCCGGCCAGTGATTGGCACTGCCTCCCGTTTGATACCTTGAATGCCTCGAGGCAGTCCCTGGGGGTATGCACCTCCGGACCCAAAAGCTCATCGACAACTACGCCGGCGGCGCCGCGATCGCCGTGCTGCGTCCGGCGACGATGCTTCTCGGCGCCCTCCTTCGCCGCAACCATGAGCTGACGGTCGGACAGGAAGTGGTTTGGGTGAAGATGCTGGGCGGCGGCAGCCTCGTGCTCGCGATGCCGATGCTGCTGGGGTTTCGCAAGGCGCACCCGAACGTCCGCATGGTCCTCGTCACGACGCCGGCGGTACAGCCGTTCGCTGAACTGCTCGGCGTGTTTGACGAGTACCGGATCATCGACACGCGCAGCTCGTTCGCGCTGCTCTGGACCGCCCTCGTTGCGCTCATCACGACGTTTCGCGCCGACTGCATCGTCGACCTCGAGGTGCACAGCCGCCTGACGACCGTCTTCACGACGCTCACGATGGCGCGAAACCGCGTCGCGTTTTGGCTGGACCACATCTTCTGGCGACGCGGGCTGGCGTCGCACCTCGTGTTCTTCAACCGCTCGTCCGGATCCTTCTACTTCTATGACCGCATCGGCGATCTGTTCGGCGTGAAGCCCGCGTCGCGCGCCGACTGCGAGCGCGCGCTGGGCGGCGCGATCGGCCAATCCGCGTCGACGGCCAAGGTGCCGGGACAAGTGGCGGTCGGGTTCGCCTGCTCGGACCTCGCGCTCGAACGCATGCTGTCGCCCGAGCAGTGGTCGCGCGCGTTCCGCGACCACCTTCGACCCGAGCACCAGACATTCATCTTTCTCGGCGCGCCGAGTGATCGCGCGAAGGGCGACGCGATCATCGATGCGCTGCGTGACGCGTATCCGGCGCTGACGTTCCGCAACGCGTGCGGCGACCTCTCGATCAAACAATCGGTCGAGGCGCTGTTCGAATCGGCCGAATTCTGGGGAATCGATTCCAGTCTACTGCATCTGGCGCGCACGGCCGGACTGCACTGTGTGTCCTACTGGGGACCGACCGACCCGTCGACGCTGACGCGCGAGGCGTGGACGGATGTCGAGGAGCGACAGTACTACCGCAAGATCGCGTGCTCGCCCTGCGTCCACACGAGCGAGTCGCCGCCGTGCCGAGGCGACAATCGGTGCATCAAGGGGCTGTTCGAGGATGCCGCCGTCTCACCATCCAACTGGACTCCGATGGAGTACCCTCCTCAGCGCACGACGTACCCCGCGCTCCCGAAGAAAGTCCTGACCGCGGCGTGGCAGAACCTCGGTTTCATCTGCGTCGCCTTCGTGCTGGTTTACTGCCTCGTTCACGCGTTCGATCCGCCGCGGCTCAACTGGGGCGACTCGGCGTCCGACTACAACGTGATGACGTCGGGGCGGAACTTCGCGAAGTACGGATTCCTGCACCTTCGACTCACGCCGTTCGTGCTCGATCCCGCGTACATGACCAACGCCGATTCAGCGATGGTCTACACGCACTATCCGCAGTTGCCGGACTTGATGAACGGATTGGAACGCACGGTGTTCGGGTTCACGGATCTCGTCCAGTTCCGACTCGTCGCGCTCATCTTCTCGTTCAGCGCGCTCTTCTTCGTCTACCGGCTGGTCGGCTTCTACTGGTCGCGACAGGCCGCACAGCTGTCGCTCGCGCTGTGGGTCATCAACCCGCTGTGGATCCAGCACGCCGACTACCTGCACCACGCGCCATACGCGGCCTTCTTCGGCTTCGGCGCGCTGTACTTCCTGTTCCGCCATCTGAACGAGCGGCGGCTCGGCTTCCTCTTTGCGTCGGGCGCGTTCGTGTTCCTCGTGTTCATGGCGTCGTACGACTTCTGGATCTTCGTGCCGCTGTTGTTGGCGATGATGACGTTCGGGCATTATCGGAAAGTCAGCGTGCCGGCGGTGCGCGTGCTCGGCGCGCTCGCCGGATGCGCGGTGGCGGCCCTGCTCGCGAAGTGGGCGACGAACGCCTGGGCACTCGGCGGCGTCGCGGCGTTCGTTCGCGACCTCCGCTTCCAGATGGTCGAGCGCGCGACGAACCAGGCCGTGCGCGTCGCTTACGACGAAGGCATCGCCACGACACTCGTCGGGCGTGTCGAGCGGTCGTTCACGTTGCTCCTCTTCCCGGTCGCCGCGTTCTGGGCGCTATACCCGGCGGTTCGCCGCCGCGTCGCTCTGCCAGGCGACGGCGAACGCGCGACGATCAATCCGGTGTTCATCCTCCTCGCGGCGCTGCCCTTCCTAGCGCTGTTCACCGAGCTGTGGGTCGGCCAGTACTACCCAACGCTGCTCGTGCTGCCGTTCTATGCGATCGGTTGCGCGGTACTTGCGATCATGCTCATCGGCGCACGCCAACGGGTTTGGCATCCGGTTGGGTTCGTGCTCGTGGCCGCCCTAGCCGCGAACTCGATCGTCGAGAACGCGAAGTTCAAGAAGGCCTTTCTGCCTCGCAGCGAGATCGCGGCGTTGAAGAAAGAGATCGACGCGGTCACTGAGCCGGGACAGCGCATTCTCGTCGACCACGTCTTCGACGCGGCCTATCGGTACTACTTCAATCACAACACCGTCGCGCTGATTCTGAATCCGCCCTGGCACTACGCGGGCGCGCTCCGCTATTACGCAGATCCGAAGCGCCCGGTCGTGGCGCCGCCGAGCGGAGCGATCTTCGTACAGCACAAGCATCTTGCGGACCAACTGTTCGACAAGGGCTTGTACTATGTGCTCGGCCGTGAGGGACTGTGGGTTCCGTGGGGTCATCCCGATCAATACCACGCCGAAATCGATCGCTTCATCACGGCCCGCGACTCGGAGTTGGTCGCGGACGTCGCGGCGATGGGCGGGCAGAAGATTCAGGAGACCGACTCGTACGTCGTCTGGCGCATCATGCCGCGGCCTTCGACGAACATCGCCGACGGCCCGGTACCTCCTCCAGGCGCGAAGGCCACTTCCGACGGCGACGTGCGCCGCAATCGGTGACTTCCGAGGCGACAACGCCGGCCAGGAATTCGCCGCGGCGACAGAGCTTCGCCTGGCTGCGTGAGCACTTGGGCGTGGTTTGCGCGGCGGCGGTGTTCGTGTACTGCGCGATTCACGCGTTCGATCCGCCGCGCTTGAATTGGGGGGACCCCGGATCGGACTACAACGTCATGACGGCCGGGCGGAATTTCCAGCGGTACGGATTTCTGAAACTGCATCTCACGCCGCACCTGCTCGACGCGGCATCGATGACGCCGGCGGATCGGGTGCTCATCTACACGCACTACCCCCAGCTCCCCGATCTGGTGAACGGCGTCGAGCGAACCGTCTTCGGGATGTCGGAGCTGGCGCAGTTTCGGCTCGTGGCGCTGTGCTTCTCATTCGGCGCGTTGTTCTTCGTGTACGCGCTCGTCGCAGGCTACTGGTCGAAGCCGACGGCGGAGTGCGCGCTGGCGCTCTGGGTGGTGAACCCTCTGTGGATCCAGCACGCCGACTACCTGCACCATGCGCCGTTGGCGTTCTTCTTCGGCGCCGGCTGCGTGTATTTCCTGACGCGTCACCTTCGCGCGAAAGGACGCCCGACCCGGTACGCGGTGTTGGCGGGCGTGTTTCTCTTTCTCGCCTTTCTGTCGTCGTACGATTTCTGGTTTCTGGTGCCGTTGCTTCTCGCCGCCGTCACCATCGCGCACCATCGCGGGGTGAACCTCGCCGGCCTGCGGTTGCTGGCGACGCTCGGGTTGTGCGCCGTCGCGGCAATTCTGTTCAAGTGGGGCACCAACGCGTGGGCACTCGGCGGGATTCACGGCTGGCTGGCCGACCTGCGCTATCAGGTGACCGAGCGTTCGACGAACGACGCCGTCAAGACGGCCTACGAGAGCGGCATCGCGCCGACGGCGTTCGGCCGGATCGAGCGCTATTTCTCGATCCTGTTTCTCGTCGTGACGGCCGCATGGCTCGTCGCGGCGCTCTGGCGCCGGCGAGTCGAGCACACGTTGAAGGTCGCCCTGCCGTCGGCGAATCCGCTCGTCATTCTCGCGGCGACGCTTCCCTTCCTCTGCCTGTTCACCGAGCTGTGGGTGGAGCAGGTCTATCCCACGCTGCTGCTGATTCCCTTCTACTCGATCGCCTGCGGAGCGCTGGTCGTCGTGCTGGTCGGAGCGCGCGCTCGGGCGCTCGCCATCGTCGGTGTCGGGCTCTTCGTGGCACTCATGGCCAACTCGCTCGACGAGGACGTCACGTTCAAGAAAGCGTTCTTCGAGCCCAGCGCCATCGCGTCACTGAAAACCGAACTGGATTCCGTCAGCGCGCCGGGCCAGCACATCCTGGTGAATCACGTCTTCGACGGAGCGTACCGGTACTACTTCAACCGGTTCACGATCGCGTTGATCGCCACGCCGCCGAGTCGCATGTCGAGCGCCCTGGCGTACTACGCGGAGCCCGGACGCGCGCCATCGGCGACCGCGCGCGGCGCGATATTCGTCCAGCACAAACACCTCGCCGACGAGATGTTCGACAAGGGCTATTACTACGTGATTGCCCGATACCGACTCTGGCAGCTCTGGGCGAACCCGGCTCCCTATCGGCCGTTGATCGACTCGCTGGTCAACGAGCGGGATGCGCAGCTCACCGCGGCCGTCGCCGCTCGCGGCCGGAAGTTGTACGAGACGCCGTTCTACACGCTGTGGCGTCTGGATCCGGTCACGGGCAACGCGACCGGATCCGCGAACCCGTCAGGCGCTGCGGCGAAAGACGAGGCCCATCTCGCCAAAGTTGATGGGCACGGCGAGCGCGGCACCCCCTAGCCATTTCTTCACGCTCGGCGGCGCACCCGCTTTGTGCAGGAAGTGCGCGACCACCATCTGCGGCGACGCGAACTTGAGCGGAAAGAACTCATTCCGCAGCGTGAAGCCACGGCGCTCCATGAACTGCACGACGCCGGCGCGCGACCACTGGAACTGGTGATCGGGCAGCTTGTGGGGCCAGAGACGTCCGAGCAGCCGCTGGGAGAGTGAATCGGCGCGGGGCGCCACGAGCAGGATTTCCGCTCGCGCCGAACTGTTCTCGCACATCCACGCGACGAAGGCGGCGGGATCCGGAATGTGCTCGAAGCTGTCCTGGAAGATCCACAGATCGACCGGCGCCGAGAGACGAGGCGGAAGCCGCTGAACGAGCAGATACTCCGCCTTGTGGCCCGCGGCCTTCGCGTGCTCGATCGCCGAATCGTTCGCTTCCAGCGCGACGACGCCGCGAGCCGTTTCGGCGAGCAGCGGCAGGCAGGAGCCGCCGCCGAACCCGACCTCGCACACCCGTTTGCCGGCAAAATCAACGTCGCCCTTGCGCAGCCAATGCCTCAGGGTGCGCACCTTGAGCGCGCCGATGCGAGGATCGTAGTGGCCTCGCTGCGTCGGATAGCTCTCGTCGTACGGCACCACCTGATCCCGCGAATCGAGATCCCAATACGACTGGCATGCGGGACAGACGAGACGAAACGCCCGGCGCGTGGCGCGATCGAGCGTGTGCTCACAGAGAAAGGGCGCGGCGGTCACTGGATGCAGGCGGTCGGAGAGGGCGGATGAAGTCCGGTGCTCTCTGTAGGACGACGATCCGGCGTTTCCCGTATCAGACCCCGCTCTACGGCTACTCGGCGACCACTCGCTCGCGGCGGGCGACCTCGGTGACGCCTTTCACCCGGCGCGCCGCACGGATGATCTTCTCGAGATGGGCGAGGTTCTCGACCTCGACCAGGAGCGATCCGGTCAGGCGGCCGTCGGTGCTGCGCAGGTCCATGCTCTTGATGTCGGTGCCCGTGGAGCTCACGGCGGCGGCGATGTCGGCGTAGAGCCCGCGGCGATCGTTCCCCTCGAGCGCCAAGCGAATCCCGAAGCGCTCACCCTGCGCCTCCTGCCAATCGATCTCGAGACGTCGCTCGGGCTCATGGGCGAGGATCAACAGGTTGGGACAGTCCGCCCGATGGATGCTCACTCCGCGACCGCGAGTCACGTAGCCGACGACCAGATCGCCGGGGACGGGCTGGCAGCACTGTGCGTAGCGCACCATGAGGCCGTCCTGGCCCTGAATGCGTACGCCCTTCGAGCCGCGCACCCGGTCCACGAACCGCTCGAAGACGCTCTGCTTGGGCGGCTCGACCTCGTGCGCGTCGGGATACAGATGCTTGAGGGCCAGCGTGACGTTGACGTCGCCCTGCCCGATCGACGCCAGCAAGTGCGTCGCGTCGGTCAAGCCGAGCGCCTTGGCGGCGACGAGCATTTGGTCGTCGTCCAAGCGCGCGAGGCGGCGGCGCTTGATCTCTCGATCGAGCATGTCCTGGCCGAGCTTCTCGGCCGACGACTGCGCTTCGCGCTTGAGGACCTGGCGGATCTTGTGGCGCGCGCGCCCCGTCCGAACGTGCGCGAGCCAGTCGCGCGTCGGACGCGCGGTGTTGGACGTGATGATCTCGACCGTTTCCGAGTTGCGGAGCGGCCGGGACAGCGGCGCGATGCGACCATTGACCTTGGCGCCCGCGCAGTGGAGACCGATCTCGGTGTGCACGGCGAACGCGAAGTCGAGCGGGGTCGCGCCCTTCGGAAGCTGGATGACGTCGCCGGTCGGCGTGAAGACGAAAATCTCGTCCTGGTAAAGGTCCAGCTTCAGGAACTCGAGAAACTCGTCCGGCGTCTTGGCGTCCATCTGCAGCTCGAGCACCTGCCGGAACCAGGAGAGATGCCGATCGAGCTCGTCGCTCTTCGCGTCCTCCTTGTAGCGCCAGTGCGCCGCGATGCCGTAATCCGCCGTGCGGTGCATGTCGCGCGTTCGGATCTGCACTTCGTAAAGCTGCTTTCCGGGTCCGAACACCGTCGTGTGCAGCGACTGGTAGCCGTTCGACTTCGGCTGCGCGATGTAGTCCTTGATGCGCTCCTGCACCGGCGTCCACCCGTCGTGGATCACGCCGAGCGCGTGGTAGCAGTCGGGCACGGAATTCACCAGCAAGCGGATCGCCAGGAGATCGTAGATCTCCTCGTACGGCTTCTCGCGCTGCTTCATCTTTTTGTAGATCGACCAGAGGTGCTTCGGCCGTCCGGTGACCTCGACGTCCTTGATGCCCGATTGCGTGAGGCGGGCGATGAGCGGGTCGGCCATCTGCTTGATCAGCGCTTCGCGCTCGCCGCGCTTCTGCGCGACCTTCTTCGCGAGCGCCTTGTACTCATCGGTCTCGATGTGCTTGAAGGCGAGATCCTCGAGCTCCCAGCGGAGCTTCGCCATACCGAAGCGGTGGGCGAGCGGCGCGTACAGGTCGCGCGTCTCCTGCGCGATGCGCACGCGCTTCTCCGGCGGGAGATACTCGAGCGTCCGCATGTTGTGCAGCCGGTCGGCGAGCTTCACGATGATGACGCGCGCGTCCTTGGCGATCGAGAGCAGCAGCTTCCGGTAGCTCTCGACCTGACGTTCCTGCGTCGATCCGCCCGTCGGCAGCTTGGCGATCTTCGTGAGACCGTCGACGATCTCGGCGATCGGCCGGCCGAATTCCTTCTGGACGTCGGCGATCGTGAGCTTCGTGTCTTCGACGACGTCGTGCAGCAAACCGGCGGCGACCGTCACCGAATCCAGCTGCAGCTCGGCGAGGATCTTCGCGACCTCGACCGAGTGCGTGATGTACGGCTCGCCCGAGTTGCGCCGCTGGCCGCGGTGCGCCTCTTCGCTGAATCGGTATGCGCGGACGAGCAGGTCGCGATCGAGCTTGTCGTGGAGTGGCAGCTGGTCCTCGCGCCAACCCGGCATCAGCTCTCGGAGCGTCGCGCTCGCGGCCGTCACAGGAGACCCGCCTCGGCGAAGCTCGTGTAGCGGCCGCGCCCGATGATGACGTGATCGTGGACCGGAATGTCGAGGAGGCGCCCCGCGGCGACGAGCTGCTCGGTGATCGAACGGTCGTCGGCGGACGGAACCGGATCGCCGCTGGGGTGGTTGTGGACGAGAATCACGGCCGCGGCGCGCTCGGCGATCGCCTCGCGAAAAACTTCGCGGGGGTGGACGAGCGACGACGACAGCAGCCCGCGCGTGACGGTGATGTCACGCTCGAGGCGATGCTGCGCGTCCAACACGGCGACGTGGAACTCCTCCACGGGCAAATCCTCCATGCGCGGCGCGAAATACTCCACGACATCGCGCGGTGAGCGGACCGGCGCGCCGTCCTGCCGACCTTCGAGAGCCATGCGTCGCCCGAGCTCCAACGACGCGTGGATCGTCACCGCACGAGCCATTCCCACCCCTGGAATCGTCGTGAGCGCGGCAACCGGCTGGCGAGCAATGCGGCGCAGCGCTCCTCCGGCGTCGGCGAGGATGGCGTGTCCCAACTGCACCGCCGTCCGGCCTACGCCGCCCGACCCCATCAGAATCGCGAGCAACTCGGCACTGCTGAGCGCTTGCGCTCCGAGATCGATGAGCCGCTCTCGAGGCCGCTCCGATCGGGGCAACTCTCGAATACTTAATGATTTCTCGGGATCCTGGCCAGGCATTCCGAAACCGTCGCAGTTTGTGAACCGCCAAACTGTACGGTTAGGCTGGCGAAAGCCTCACCAAATCGGCTCGAATCGAATCAACCGGGTGCGGCGACCCCTCACACGTGCGCTCCATGGCACTTCTTGTATTTCTTGCCGGAGCCGCAGGGACACGGATCGTTGCGCCCGACGTTCGTCCAGTCGCCGCTGCCGCCGCCTTGTGGCGTGGCCCCCGAAAGCGAACGGGTCCTGCCGGCGCCGACGATGACCGGATCCTTGCGGGCCGCGACCGGCTTTTCGGAAGGCTCTTCGGCCGGACCGTTGTCCAGCGCCACGTTCGTCCCGTTGGTCGCCGGCTGCGTGCCGTCGTCCAACGGCACGTCCTCGAGGATGCCGAGCGCGTTGTAGCGCTTCGTCGGGCGCGTCGGACCGCCGCCCGCCGGACCGCCCGGCCCCCCACCGCTCGCAGCCGGCGGCGGCGGCGGCGGCGCCTCGAACACGATCTGCACCTTGAGGAAACGGTCGGCGAACGTGTTGTAAATGTCGTTCATGAGGTCCACGAACATCGTGTACGCTTCCTGCTTGTACTCGATGAGCGGGTCCTTCTGACCCCAGCTGCGGTACGTGATCGTGTTGCGCAGTTGGTCGAGATCGTAGAGATGGTCCTTCCACTTCTCGTCCAGCACGTTGAGCATCACGAGCGAGAGTAGCCGGTCGCCGTACGGCGTTCCGAACTCGTCGCGGACCGTGTCGAGGCTCGCAAGCTTCGCGTGGAATGCTTTGCGCGACGCCTCGACCGACGCGTTGATCGCGCCCGTCTGGTCGGTCGGGCGGAGATCGTGCTTCTCGAACTCCGGCACCTGCAACAGGTAGTGCATCAGGAGATCCTGGCGGAGCAGGTCGAAATCCCACTGCTCGCCTTCCTGGAACTCCTCGAGATTCGTTTCGACGCGGAAGGTGATCGCCTTCTCGATCATCTTGAGGGCTTCGCCCTTCAGCTCTTCCCCACCCTCCAACGCGAACGTGCGCAGCGAGTAGATCACCTCGCGCTGCTGGTTCATCACGTCGTCGTAGTCGAGCAGTCGTTTGCGCGACTGAAAATGCTGGAGCTCGACGCGTTTCTGCGCGCCTTCGATCGACCGCGTGATGAGCGGGTGCGTGAGGACCTCGCCCTCCTGCGCGCCCATGCGGTCCATGAGCGCGGCGATGCGCTCGGACCCGAAGAGACGCATCAAGTCGTCTTCGAGCGACAAGAAGAACTGCGACGCGCCGGGATCGCCCTGACGTCCCGAACGCCCGCGAAGCTGGCGATCGATTCGGCGCGACTCGTGTCGCTCCGATCCGATGATGTGGAGACCGCCGTCTTCGACGATGTCGATCTCCTTGCCTTCGGGATCCTTGACCTTCGACGGCTTCGACTGAGTGACGCCCGCACCGAGTTTGATGTCGGTTCCGCGGCCGGCCATGTTCGTCGCGATCGTGACCGCGGCCGGCTGCCCGGCGAGCGCGACGATCTCCGCCTCGCGCTGGTGGTACTTCGCGTTGAGGACGTTGTGCACGAGCCCCGCGCGGCTGAAGAGCTTCGACAGCGTCTCGGACGCCTCGACGCTCGTCGTACCGATCAACACCGGGAATCCGAGATCGTAGAGCCGCCGCGTCTCCTCGACGATCGCGTTGTACTTCTCGCGGCGCGTCTTGTAGACGAGGTCGTGGCGGTCGTCGCGGACCATCGGCTTGTTGGTCGGGATGACCGCGACCTCGAGCTTGTAGATCTGGAAGAACTCCGTCTCTTCCGTCTCGGCCGTGCCGGTCATGCCGGCCAGCTTGTCGTACATGCGGAAGTAGTTCTGGATCGTGATCGTGGCGAGCGTCTGCGTCTCGCCCTTCACGGTCACGCCTTCCTTCGCTTCGACGGCCTGGTGGAGTCCCTCCGACCAACGCCGGCCCGGCATCGTGCGGCCGGTGAATTCGTCGACGATCAGCACCTCGCCGTCCTGCACGACGTAGTTCACGTCGCGCTCGAACAACGCGTGCGCCTTCAGCAGCTGGTGGACGATGTTCAGCCGTTCGGCCGTTTGCGCGTACGCCAGCTCAACCTTGCTACGCTCCTCGATCCGTTCCTCGGGCGACATCGAGTGGTCGTGGTCGAGACGCCCGATCTCCAGCGCGAGGTCTGGAAGGACAAACGCCTCCTGCTCGCTCGGCGACATGAAGGCCACGCCTTCGTCGGTGAGGTGCACCGACTGGCCTTTCTCGTCGAGAACGAACAGCAGGTCGTTCTCGATGTCGCGGTATTGCTGCTTGGAGGACGGCAACCGCCGATCCGCGATGTGATCCAGCTCCTGCTTCTGCACGAGCTGCTTGTTCCCCGGCTCCTGCATCTGCTTCATCAGCCGCTTGTTCTTCGGGCTTCCGAGCTGCGCCTTGTAGAGGCGAAGCGCAGCCGACGCGGTGTCGCCCTTCGACATGTCGCGCTCCGCTTCGCCGACCAACGCGTTGACCAACTCGGTCTGTCGGCGGAAAAGCCGCGCGACGGCCGAGTTGTGCTGGAAGTACATCGCGTCGTTCTCGTTGCCCACGGGGCCCGAGATGATGAGCGGCGTGCGCGCCTCGTCGATCAGCACCGAGTCCACTTCGTCGACGATCGCGTAGACGTGAGCCCGCTGGACGCGCTGCTCCAGCGACACGACCATGTTGTCGCGCAGATAGTCGAAGCCGAACTCGTTGTTCGTGCCGTACGTGATGTCGGCCGCGTACGCGCCGCGGCGGTCCGGCGTTCCCGGTTCGGTGTCGTCCAAGCAGCCGACGGTCAGTCCGAGGTACTTGTACAGGTGCCCCATCCACTGCGAGTCGCGGCGGGCGAGGTACGAGTTGACCGTGACCAGGTGCGCTCCCTTACCCGGAAGCGCGTTGAGATACAGCGGGAGCGTGGCCACCAGCGTCTTGCCTTCGCCGGTGGCCATTTCCGCGATCTTCCCGAAGTGCAGCTGAATGCCACCCATGAGCTGCACGTCGTAGTGCACCATGTCCCACGTCATCTCGTGGCCGGTGACGACGACGCTCGAGCCGAGGAGGCGGCGCGCGCCCTCGCGAACGGTCGCGAACGCCTCGGGCAGAATCTCGTCGAGAATTTCCGCGATCTCCTCGCGCAGCTTGCCTTCGGCGCCGCCGCGTCCGTCGCTCCCGCTCAGCTCCGCGTCGATGCGTTCGCGCTCGACCGGATCGGCCGCGACACGTTTTGCCTCGCGCAGCTCGGCGACCCTGGTCTCGAGCTCGTGAGTCCGGCCGCGGATGATGGTGCGCAGTTTCTCCGTCTGGCCGCGCAGTTCGTCTTCGGAAACATCGTGCAGCCGAGCGTACTCGGCGTTGATCTCGTCAACGACCGGCTGGATCTTCCTGCGTTCGCGTTCATGCCGCGTTCCGAAGACGGCGCCGATGACTGACTTGAGCATGTTCCTCTATTGGTACAGACGCTCGGCCGCGATGTACGCGGCGACCGCGTCCGGCACGAACCCTCGAATCGACTTTCCTTCCCGCACGCGACGTCGCACCTCGGTGGACGAGATGTCGATCCGCCGCGTTTCCAGCGACTTCAACGCGCCCCCCCCCGGGATCGCCGTCAGATTGGCCGCGTCCCCAGCCCGGACCATCACGACGATCGTCGCGAGCGCCGCGACACGCTCCGGCGCTCGCCACTTGGCGAACGAGTGCGTGACGTCGGCCCCGACGAGCCAGAACAACTCCGCTCCGGGCCACCGTCCGCCCAGGGCCGCCAGCGTGTCAACCGTGTAAGATAACCCGCCGCGATCGATCTCGATCGAATCGACCTCGAAGCGCGGGTCCCCCTCAACGAGTCGGCGCGTCATGGCCAAACGTTGCGCCGCGCTCGCCTCGGTGAGCCCGGCCTTGAGAGGCTGAGACGCCGCGGGAATGAACACCAAGCGGTCGAGCGAGAGAGCGTCGTAGACATCGCCGGCGGCCAGCAGATGGCCGTTGTGCGGGGGATCGAAACTCCCCCCAAGGAGTCCGATCCGCACCGGTCAGCGCCCAGTTGGCGCCGATGGTGGCGGGGGCTTCACGGCCGCTGTCTGCCCCGAATCGGCCCTCGCCGCGGGCGTGTCCGGAATTCCTTTGCATATGTCCAGGGCGCGTTGGTCTTTCGGATACCGCTGCCGCACCTGGGTGCACATGTCGCTCGCGTCGTCCTTGTATTTCACGTCCTTGTACACTTCCACCAAGCGAAGCGCGGCGTCGTAGGCCTTCGGCGTGTTCGCGAACTTCGTGAGGATGTCCTTGAGGTAGATGATCGCCGAGTACGGGTCTTTGCGGCGGATGTAGTACATCCCGGCATCATAGTCCTTGATCGCGAACCAATTCTCGAGCTCGGCGATCTCCTTTTGCGCGACCGTCACGAGCGGAGAGGACGGGTAGAGCCCGATGAGCGTGTTGTATGACGCCAACGCCGTCTCACCATACGTCGGGTCGAGCTGAGGCTTCCGCCACATTCGGCGGTACGAGCGCGCGGTTTCCAGGGCGGCGTCGTCGGCCAGCGAGTCTTCCGGAAACGTCTGGACGAGACGGTCGTAGCTCTGCGCGGCGAGCAGGTGCTCGTCCATGTGATCGTGCGCCGACGCGAGATACCAGTACGACCGGGGCAACAGCGTATCGCGGGGCGGCAGATCCGTCGTCAGCTTCTCGAAGCCGGCGACTGCGTCGTCCCAATGATGCCGATTGTACGCATTCAACGAGGCGGTGTAGAGCGCCTCGTTGCTCGTGAAGTTCTTGAGTTGAAATTCCGGCCGGCACGCCACGACGCCGCCCAATACGACCAGCGCCGCGACGAGTCTGCGAGGGAATCGGTGCATATCCGGATCGTACCCCGGGAATGTGGCATCGGTTCGGACGCGAACTTACGCGAACCGTCAAAGATAACCGGCAAGCCCCGTGCGGGCGTGCACCGGGCCCTACACGCTGCGAGCTGCTTGGCGGCCGCCCGTGAACTCCCGGATCCACTCCATGACGTCCACGGTCGCCTCCCAGCCAAGCTCGTCGCGCGCCCGCGTCGGGTCATCGGTGACGTCGTGGCGGCCTGGGTACCCCTCGACCATGGTGATCGGTCCGCCGAAGGCCTTGGCGATGTCGAGGACACTGTACGAATTGGCCGCCCTCAGCGCGTAACCGTCGCCGTGTCCCTGCTCGCCGACCATGACGATGCCTCGCGCCAGGTCGCGCACGAAGGTGAACGCTCGGCGCTGGGTTCCAGGCGCAACGACCTCGAGCGGCTTTCCCGCTCGGTGAAGCTCCTGGAATTTCGCGATCAGCGTCGCGTATCGGCCGGTGCCGACTTCACGCGGGCCGAACGCGTTGTAGAAATAGCAAATGGCGTAGTCGAGGTCGAACCATCGACCATAGTCGTTGATGAGGTCGACGTTGGTGGCCTTCGTGAACGAATACGGGTTCTGATGCCGCCCGTCGCCCTCGATGGCGAACTTGGTGCTCGAGGCCGAGTAGACGAGCTTGCCCACACCTCGCTGCCGACAAAACTCCGCGACCGCGAACGTGCCGACGATGTTGTAGTCGTAGACCGTCGCGACGTCGTCGAAGCTCGGCGCGATGCGCGCGTACTCGCCGAGATGATAGACGACGTCCGGTGTCTCGGGCACCACACGCGCGATCTCCTTCGTGTGCCCCTCGCGATACTCGGCGCCGACGACGTGGTTCTCCCGGCGGCCCGTCGAGTAGTTGTCGAGCGAAATGATCCGATTCTCCGGATCGCCGACGAGCAACTCGACCACGTGCGAGCCCACGTGACCCGCGCCGCCCGTAACGAGAATCGTCCGCGCGGTCATGGCGTTCGCGCGGCGCCGAGGCGATTCACGCGATCGCCCGGCGCCCGATCGAGTAGTACTTGAAGCCGAGTTCCGTCATGCGGTGGAGCGGATACAGGTTTCGCCCGTCGACGATGATCGGCTGCTTCAGCACCTGCTTGATGCGGGCGAAATCCGGATGGCGGTACTCGTTCCAATCGGTCACGACGGCGAGCGCGTCGGCGCCCGTCGCCGCCTGATAGCCCGACGTCGCGAACTCGACGCGCGAGCCGAGCCGGCGCGCGGCTTCGTCCATCGCGACGGGGTCGTGGGCGGCGACCGTCGCTCCGGCGGCGAGAAGCTCTTCGATCAGCGTGAGTGCCGGCGCCTCGCGCATGTCGTCGGTGTTCGGCTTGAAGGCCAGTCCCCATACGGCGATGCGCGCGCCCGAGACGTCGCCGCCGAGCGCCGTCGTCAGCTTCTCGAACATGCGGTGCTTCTGGTCCTGGTTCACGGCCTCGACCGCCTCGAGAATGCGCAGGCACGTCGCCTGGTCGCGGGCGGTCTTCACGAGCGCCTTCACGTCCTTGGGGAAGCACGAGCCGCCGTACCCCGGACCCGGGAACAGGAAGGCCGATCCGATCCGCTCGTCGCTGCCGATGCCCTTTCGCACCACGTCGACGTTTGCCCCGACGCGCTCGCAGAGCTCGGCGATGTCGTTCATGAACGAGATGCGCGTTGCGAGCATCGCGTTCGCGGCGTACTTCGTCATCTCCGCCGACGGCAGGTCCATGAAGATGATCGGCCGCCCGGTACGCACGAACGGCGCGTACAATTCGGCCATCACGCTGCGCGCGTGATCCGTTTCCGCGCCGAGCACGACGCGGTCCGGCTTCATGAAGTCGTCGACGGCCGCGCCTTCCTTGAGGAACTCGGGATTGCTGACGACGTGAAACGGAAAACGGGCGTGTCGGCCGACGGCGTCGGAAACCTTCGCCGCCGTTCCGACGGGCACCGTGGATTTCGTGACGACCACGGTTTCGCGCGCCATGCTCCTGCCGATCGTCTCGGCGACGTTGAGCACGTATCGCAGGTCGGCGGATCCGTCCTCGTCGGGCGGCGTGCCCACGGCGATGAACACGACTTCGGCGCCGGCGATCGCCGAGGCCACATCGGTCGTGAACGCCAATCGCCGCGCCGACTGATTGCGCGCGACGAGGTGGTCGAGCCCCGGCTCGTAGATCGGCAAGACGTTCTTGAGGAGCCCGTCGATCTTGGCCTCGTCGACGTCGGCACCCGTGACCTGATTGCCGGTTTCGGCGAGGCAAGCGCCGACGACGAGACCGACGTACCCCGTGCCGACCACCGCGATATTCATGTCAGCCCGTCCTCAGTGGTCGGTCCCGTTGGAGCGCGCCGAAAGCGAAACCACGCGGGCCTTCGACGAGTTGAGATTCGCCGTGACGTTGCGCGAATCGACGATCAGCGACGCGTTGTCCATGACCATCTGGTAGTCGACGTCCCGGTGGTCGGTCACGATGACGACGGCGTCGGCGGCCGCCAGCCGGTCCTTCGTCAACGGAACGCCTTTGCGAACGTGGCCGTCCTCGCGGACGCTGTCGATGTGCGGGTCGTGAAACTCGACGGTGGCACCGTGCTCTTCGAGCAAGCGGATCACGTCGAGCGCCGGACTCTCGCGAACGTCGTCGATGTCGCGCTTGTACGCGACGCCGAGCACCAGCACGCGGCTGCCGTTGACCGGCTTGCGGTCGACGTTGAGCGCCTGCGACACCTTCTCGACGACGAACGCCGGCATCTGGCTGTTGATCTCGCTCGCCAGGTCGATGAAGCGCGTCTTGTAGTTCAGCGTGCGCATCTTCCAGGCGAGGTAGTGCGGGTCGAGCGGAATGCAGTGCCCGCCGATCCCCGGCCCCGGCGTGAATTTCATGAACCCGAAAGGCTTCGTGGCCGCGGCCTCGATGACCTCCCACACGTCCACGCCCAGCTTGTCGCAGACGATCGCCATCTCGTTCACGAGGCCGATGTTCACCGAGCGGAACGTGTTCTCGAGGAGCTTGGTAAGCTCCGCGGCCTCCGGCGACGACACGCGCACCGTGCGATCGATGCAGCTCGTATAGAGCGCCATCGCCAATTCGGTACAGTTCGGCGTGATGCCGCCGACGACTTTCGGCGTATTCTTCGTCTGATAGACGGGATTTCCCGGATCCACGCGCTCGGGACTGAACGCGACGAAGACGTCCTTGCCGACGACGAACCCTCTGGCCTCGAGCGCCGGCATGAGGATCTCGCGCGTCGTGCCCGGATAGGTCGTGCTCTCGAGCACGACGAGCGTTCCCTTGCGAGCCTGCCGCGTGGCCGCTTCGGCGGCCGAAATCACGTAGCTCATGTCGGGATCGCGCGTCTTGCTCAACGGCGTCGGGACGGCGATCGAAATCGCGTCCGATTCGCCGAGGCGGGCCTCGTCGGTCGTCGCTTGGAACTTGCCGCTCTTCACGAGCGCGGCGACGTCCGCGGCGGCGACGTCCTGGATGTGCGATTCGCCGCGCGTGAGAAGGCCGACGACTCGTTCGCTGACGTCGTAGCCGATCACGCGGAAGCCGGCCTTGGCGAATTCGACGGCCAGCGGCAGCCCGACGTATCCCAAGCCGATCACGCCGACGACGGCGCTGCGGTCCTGGATCTTGGCGAGCACCGTGTCCTTCGTGGTCCGCTCAGCGGCCATAGAACGCTCGGATCGTGGAGACGACCTCGTCTAGCTGCGCGCGCGTCAGCTCGGGGTAGATCGGGAGCGACAGCACCTCGTTCGCCGCGCGCTCGGATTCAGGGCATGCGCCCTTTTTGTAGCCGAGGTACTCGAAGCACGGCTGCAGGTGCAGCGGCAGCGGATAGTAGATCGCGTTGCCGATGCCGCGGTCCTTGAGAAAGCTCTGAAGCGCGTCCCGGCGGTCGGCGCGAATCGTGTACTGGTTGAAGATCGACTCGTTGGCCGGATCGACGACCGGCGTGACGACGCCGTCGACGCCTCGGAGCGCTTCATCGTAATACGCGGCGTTGCTCCGCCGCTTGTCGCTCCACGCCTCGAGGTGCGGCAGCTTGGCGCTCAGAATGGCGGCTTGCAGCGCGTCGAGACGGCTATTGAAACCGACCTCGTCGTGGAAATACATCTTCGCGCCGCCGTGCATGCGCAGACGCTTGAGGCGCGTGGCGATCGCTTCGTCCTGCGTCACCATCATCCCGCCGTCGCCGAAGGCGCCGAGGTTCTTCGACGGGAAGAAGCTGAACGTGCCGATCGTGGCGACTTCACCGGCCATGCGCCATTCGCCGTCGATCGAGCGGCGGGCGCCGATC
Organism: Gemmatimonadaceae bacterium; assembly: GCA_036003045.1. Taxonomy (NCBI): domain Bacteria; kingdom Pseudomonadati; phylum Gemmatimonadota; class Gemmatimonadia; order Gemmatimonadales; family Gemmatimonadaceae; species Gemmatimonadaceae bacterium. The sequence goes on along the minus strand of DASYSS010000099.1, from coordinate 11,449 downwards.
GTCTGCGCCGCGTCCTCGATCACCGGCACGCCGCGCATCGCCGTCATCACGCGCTCGATCGGCGCCATCTGACCGAACAGGTCGACGGGTACGACCGCTTTCGTGCGCGAGGTCCGCGCGGCCGCCGCGGCTTCCGGCAGCATGTTGAAGGTGTCGGGATCGATGTCCACGAACACGGCTCGGCCGCCGACGTTGTGGATCGTGCCCGCGGTGGCGAAGAACGTGAACGGCGTCGTGACGACCTCGTCGCCGGGACCTACGTCCAGCGCGCGCAAGGCCAGCAAAAGCGCGTCGGTGCCGCTCGCGCAACCGACGGCGTACTTCGTATGCGACAGTGCGGCGACCTCGCGCTCCAGCCGCTCGACGGGCGAACCCAGAATGAAGAGCTGCGATTCGACGATGCCCGCGATGGCCTGTGCGATCTCCGCGCGAATCGTCTCGTGCTGCGCCCGCAAATCCAGCAAAGGAACCGGCATGACTTCCATCGTGAAATGTTCGAGTGTATCAGGGACAGACTTGAAGGATCACGGGGCCGAAGACGCGAGTCAACGAATGCCCCCCCCCGAGCTCTCGTCGCGCCGGGGGATCAGCACCTCGCGCATCATGCGGTCGGATTCGTAGATCCCCAGGATCAACTCGAGCGATTTGCGCCCCGCCCGCCCGTCGGTCTCCGGCCGTGCTTCGCCGCGCAGCACCGCGAGCACATTGCGGTAGTACCCTTCGTGGCCGAATCCGTACACGTTCGGCGGATTCGTGTTCGCCGACTCGACCAACGCGTCGTCCGGATCGGCATCGGCGAAGTCCCAATGGACGATCTTGTTCACCGCGGTTCCGCCGATCTTCACCGACCCTCGCTCCCCGAGGATAGTGATCGATCCTTCGAGGTTCTTCGGGTAGGTGAGGACGTTCACTTCGATGACGCCCAGCGCTCCCGAGCGGAACTTGAGGATGGCGACGCCGGAGTCTTCGGCTTCGATGCGCCGCGCCTGCGTCGCGGTCTTCGCCATCACGCTCTCGACCGGGCCGACGAGCCACTGAATCAGGTCCACGTAGTGGGACGCCTGGTTCATGATCGCGCCGCCGTCGAATTCCCAGGTACCGCGCCACGGCTCGGCGTCGTAGTACTCCTGCGGCCGCTGCCAGCGCACCGTCACGTTCGCGAGATAGATCCGTCCGAACCGCTCCTTGTCGATCGCGCGCTTGAGGAGCTGGACCGGAGGGTTGAGGCGATTCTGTTTGATGACGAACAACTGCACGCCCGCCGCCTCGCACGCGCGCATGAGGCTGTCCGCCTGCGCGAGCGACAACGCCATTGGCTTCTCGCTCACGACGTGCTTGCCCGCGCGCGCGACCACCGCGCCCTGCGCCGCGTGCAAACCGGACGGCGTGCAGATCGACACGATGTCGATCTCGGGACCGGACGTCTTGAGCATCTCGTCGAGCGTGCGGTACCACGGCACCCCCAACGCCTCGCCGGCGCTTTGCGCGCGAGTCGCGTCGATGTCGCACACCGCGGTCACCGGGAGCCCCTCGACCTTCTTCAGCGCCTCGAAGTGCGTCTTGCTGATTCGCCCGCAGCCGACCAGCGCGACGCGGAACGATCGGTTGGACAGGTCGTCTCCGCTCATTGTCTGTTCTCCCCTGCCCCTACCGGTGTTCCTCGGGCTATCTCGCGGATTCCGTCGCCGGCCCTCTCGTACGTCGTGCCGCACGCCGCGCAGCGTCCTTCGCCGCGGTCGGACAAGCGCTCTCCGCATTGACACATCCAGCCGATGCGCCGCGCCGGGACTCCGGCCATGAGCGCGTACGGCTGTACGTCTTTCGTCACGACGGCGCCCGCGCCGACGAACGCGTATTCGCCCAGCGTGACGCCACAGACGATCGTGGCGTTCGCGCCGATCGACGCGCCCCGTCGCACGAGTGTCCGGCGATATTCGTTGCGCCGCGGAACGTGACTCCGCGGATTCATCACATTCGTGAACACCATCGACGGGCCGCAGAACACGTCGTCCTCGAGCTCCACGCCCTCGTAGATCGACACGTTGTTTTGGATCTTGCAGTTCCGTCCCATCTTCGTCCCGTTCATCACGACGACGTTCTGGCCGAGGCTGCAGCGCTCGCCGATCACGGCACCGGGCATGACGTGACAGAAGTGCCAGATCTTGGTGCCGGCGCCGACCACCGCTCCCTCGTCCACGTACGCCGACTCGTGGATGAACACGCCCTCCCGCCCATCGGTCACGCGCTCACTCCCGTCGCGACGCCCGGCGTGGTCGGCGCGTCAGGCAGCGACGCCTGCCATTCCTGGAGCGACTGCACGCGCGGCCGTCGCGACCGAAGCGACAGGATCGCATCGGACGCCGCGTTCGCGGCGGACATCGTCGTTGTGTACGACACCCGGTTCACGATCGCCGCCTGCCGCAGCAAATAGTCGTCCAGCTGCGCGTGCTTTCCCATAGGGGTATTGACGAGCAACTGCACGTCTCGATTCACAATCATGTCCAGACAGTTTGGGCGCCCTTCGTGGACCTTGAACACGCGCTGCGCCGGGATTCCCCGGGCACGCAAGTACGCCGCCGTCCCCGCGGTGGCCATGATCTCGAAGCCCATCTCGTGGAACCGGCGCGCGATCGGCGTGACGGTGGGCTTGTCGGAGTCGATCACGGTGATCAGGACCACGCCCTCGAGCGGCAACCCGTTCGACGCCGCCAGCTGAGACTTCGCGAAGGCCGACCCGAACGAGTCGGAGATGCCCATCACCTCGCCCGTGGATCGCATCTCGGGGCCGAGAATGGGATCCGTGCCGGCGAACTTGTTGAACGGGAACACGGCCTCTTTCACCGAAACGTAGGGCGGCACGATCTCCTCGGTGAACCCGATGTCGTCGAGCGTCTCGCCCAGCATGACGCGCGCGGCCAGCGACGCCAATGGAACGCCGATCGCCTTCGACACGAACGGAATCGTGCGGCTCGCTCGCGGATTCACCTCGAGCACGTACACGACGCGGTTCTTGATCGCGTACTGCACGTTGATCAAGCCAACGACGCCGAGCGCTTGAGCCAGCGCGACCGTCTGCTCGCGCATCGCCTGCAGGTCGGTCTCGCCGACCAGGTACGGCGGCAGCACGCACGCCGAGTCGCCGGAGTGGATCCCGGCGTCTTCGATGTGCTGCATGATGCCGCCGATCACGACGCGCGTGCCGTCGGAGATCGCGTCGACGTCGCACTCGAAGGCGTCCTCGAGAAACCGGTCGATCAGCACCGGACGTTCCTCCGACACGCGCGCCGCCTTTACGAAGTACTCCTGGAGCGACGACGCGTCATAGACGATCTGCATCGCGCGCCCGCCGAGCACGTACGACGGCCGAACCAACACGGGATACCCGATCGACTCGGCCGCGGCGAGCGCCTCTTCGACGCTCGTCGCCGTGCCGTTCGCCGGTTGCTCGAGTCCCAGCTCGCGCGCGATCTTCTCGAACCGCCGCCGATCCTCGGCGATGTCGATCGCGTCGGGCGACGTTCCGAGAATCGGCACACCGGCCGCCTCGAGGTCGCGTGTCAGCTTGAGCGGCGTCTGTCCGCCGAGTTGTACGACGACACCCTCGGGCTGTTCGCGAGCGACGATCTCCAGCACGTCCTCGAGCGTGAGCGGCTCGAAATAGAGCTTGTCCGAGGTGTCGAAGTCGGTGGAGACGGTCTCGGGGTTCGAGTTGATCATGATCGTCTCGAACCCGCGCTGCCGCAGCGCGATCACCGCTCGCACGCAGCAGTAGTCGAACTCGACGCCCTGCCCGATCCGATTTGGACCGCTGCCGAGGATCACGACCGAGCGTCGTCCGGATCGGGGCGCTTCGGTCTCCTCGTCGTACGAGCTGTAGAGATACGGCGTCGCGGACGGAAACTCGCCGGCGCACGTGTCGACCATCTTATATGCGGGGCGCACTCCGTGCGCCCATCTACGCTCTCGCGCTTCGCGCTCGGTCTCGTCGCGCAGCGTCGCGAGTTGACGGTCCGAGAAGCCCATGCGTTTCATGCGTCGCATGTCGGTTTCGGTGACCTCGACCAGCGACGCATACGCGCGCTCGGCGTCGATCAGCTCGGACAATTGGTGCAGGAACCACGGATCGATCGCCGTGAGCTCGTAGACGTCGTCGACGGTCAGACCGCGCTCGAAGGCGCGCTTGACTTGGAAGATTCGTTCCGGCGTCGGTTGGCGAAGCGCGCCGCGGAGCGCCTCGACGGTGTCGTCGGGCAAGCGGTCGTCCTGCGGCCTCGCGGCAGTCGCCCAGCCCGGGCGTCCCGTTTCGAGGGCGCGCAGCCCCTTCTGAAACGCCTCCTTGAACGTGCGCCCGATCGCCATCGCCTCGCCGACGGACTTCATCTGCGTCGTGAGATACGGGCTCGCCGACGGGAATTTCTCGAATGCGAAGCGCGGAATCTTCACCACGACGTAGTCGAGCACGGGCTCGAACGACGCCGGCGTCGTCTTCGTGATGTCGTTCGGGATCTCGTCGAGACGGTAGCCCACCGCGAGTTTGGCGCCGATGCGGGCGATCGGGAATCCCGTCGCCTTCGACGCCAGCGCCGAGGAGCGAGAGACCCGCGGATTCATCTCGATGACGAGCATCTCGCCGTCGCGCGGGTTCACGGCGAACTGAATGTTGCAGCCGCCCGCGTCGACCCCGACCTCACGAATGATCGCGACTGCCGCGTCGCGCATCACCTGATACTCGCGGTCCGTGAGCGTCATCGCCGGCGCGACCGTGATCGAGTCGCCCGTGTGCACGCCCATCGGATCGAGGTTCTCGATCGAGCAGACGATGACCACGTTGTCCTCGTGGTCGCGCATCACCTCGAGCTCGAATTCCTTCCACCCGATCACGCTGCGCTCGACGAGCACCTGGTGCGTCGGCGAGAGATCGAGACCGTTGCGCACGATCTGCTCGAACTCGTCCCAGTTGTACGCGATGCCGCCGCCCGTCCCGCCGAGCGTGAACGACGGACGAATGATGGCCGGGAAGCCGGTCTTCTCGACAATCTTCTCCGCCTCGTCGTAGCTCTCGGCGATGCCGCCCGCCGCGACGGCGAGGCCGATGCGGTGCATGGCCTCGGAGAAGAGCTTCCGGTCTTCGGCGATCGCGATCGCTTCGGCCGTCGCGCCAATCAGTTCGACATTGTATTTCTCCAGCACGCCGGATTGCGCCAACGCCATCGAAACGTTGAGCGCCGTCTGCCCGCCCATCGTCGGCAGGATCGCGTCCGGCCGCTCCCTCTCGATGATCAGCTCGACGAACTCCGGCGTCACCGGCTCGATGTACGTCCGATCCGCGAACTCGGGATCGGTCATGATCGTGGCCGGGTTGGAGTTGATCAGGATGACCTCGTAGCCCTCTTCCTTGAGCGCCTTGGTCGCCTGCGTACCCGAATAGTCGAATTCGGCGGCTTGCCCGATGATGATCGGCCCGGAGCCGATCACGAGAATTCGGTGCAGGTCAGTTCTGCGCGGCATGTGCGGTAACCGGGCCTGGGCCGGAGGAGCGAAGCAAGTCGTCGATGATGTCGAGGTGCGTCTTGCGGGGCGCCCAGCCGGTCTCGCGCGACAGCTTCGCGGGCGATCCGATGAGCGTCGGGATGTCGGTTGGGCGCACGAGCGCCGCGTCCGTCGAAATGTCGGCGCGCACGCCCGCTCGGTGCAAGACGTCGGTCGCGAGTTGCCGCGCGCTCACGCCGCGCCCGCTCGCCACGTTGTACGACTCGCCCGGTCGCCCACGCTCGGCGAGCAACAGGTACGCGGTCACGACGTCGTCGACGTGCACGTAATCGCGCACGACGTCGTTGCCCAACGCGACGGCCGGCGCAGCGCCCGCGCCGACGCCGCGGGCGCGGGCGACGAGCGACGGGAGCAAGTACTGGCCGCCGTGTCCGATGCCGGAGTGATTGAAGCTCCGGACGCAGACGACGCGCACGCCGGTCTCGCGGAAAATCTGGAGAGCGATCGTCTCTTGAGCTGCCTTCGATGCGCCGTACGTGCTGACCGGCCGCTGTTCGGCCGACTCGTCGAGCGGCATCTCGGAGTCGTCGTGACGGCCGTACTGAACACCGCTGCCGACGATCAGGATCAGGGGATCCAGAGCGCCGGCTGCGCGACGGCGAACGACGGACGAGAGCAGGCGCACCGCGCCGAGCACGTTGACGTCGAGCGTGGCCGTCGGCGATCGGTCGGCGTCGGGGGGAAAGCTCACGCCGGCAAGGTGAAACACGACGTCGGGCCTGCTTGCCTCGATCGCGGCGTCCAGCGCCGCGCCGTCTCGAACGTCGGCGGCGAACCAACGCGCCGCACGCCGCTCTTCCGCCGTGAGAATCGCCGGTCCCTCGAACGAGGCGCCCATCCCCGCCAGATCGACGTCGTCACCACGCTGCATGAGTGACCGCGCGAGCCATTGACCGACGAAGCCGGCTCCGCCGGTCAGCAATGCGCGCATCTAACGGCGCACCTCGTATCGCTTGAGATCCGCCTCCACCATCATCCGCACGAGCTCGTTGAACGTCACCTTGGGCGACCAATCCAACTGTCGCGCCGCCTTCGACGCATCGGCGACCAGCAGGTCCACTTCAGCTGGGCGAATGAATCGCGGATCCTGAACGACGTACTTCCTGTAGTCCAGCCCAACGGCGCCGAACGCGGCGTCGCAAAGGTCGCGCACGGAGCACGTGTGGCCGGTGCCGATCACGTAGTCGTCGGGATCGTCCTGCTGCAGCATGCGCCACATGGCGTCCACGTAGTCGCCGGCGAACCCCCAGTCGCGCCGCGAATCGAGATTGCCGAGGCGCAGCTCTTTCGTGAGTCCGAGCTTGATGCGCGCGGCTCCGTCGGTGACTTTGCGCGTCACGAACTCCAGGCCGCGCCGCGGGCTCTCGTGGTTGAAGAGAATTCCGGACACGGCGTAGAGACCGAAGCTCTCGCGGTAGTTCACGGTGATCCAATGCCCGTACACCTTGGCGACGCCGTACGGGCTGCGCGGATAGAACGGCGTCGTCTCGCGCTGGGGCGACTCGACGACCTTCCCGAACATCTCGCTGGAACTGGCCTGGTAGAAGCGCGCGGTCGGCGCGGCTTTCTTCATCGCCTCGAGCATTCGCGTCACACCGAGCGCGGTGAACTCGCCCGTCAGCACAGGCTGCGACCACGACGTCTGCACGAAAGACTGCGCCGCGAGGTTGTAGATCTCGTCCGGATGGTGCTCGGCGACGACGTCGGTGAGCGACGTCTGATCGAGGAGGTCAGCCGACACTAGCTCGAGCTTGTCTACCAGGTGTCCGATCCGCTCGTACGGCGTCGTCGAGCTCCGGCGAACGACGCCGACCACACGATACCCCTTCGCGAGCAGAAACTCGGCGAGGTACGAGCCGTCCTGCCCGGTGACCCCGGTAATCAGTGCGGTAGGCATTGGCCTAATGGGACGAGTGCGAGGTGCGGTGTGCGGAAAACTGGAACCGGTGCGACGAGAGGGGACCCACCCGCCAGCCGCGATCAATATCGAAAAAAAGGGGAGCTTCGAAAGCTCCCCTTTCCTTGCGTCGAGTGTCGTCGCGGCGGTGCATCGGGTTAGGCGACCGCCTGCCCGCGTGGCGCCCGCTTGATCTTGCCGGCGGCGATGCAACGTGTGCAGACCTTCACCTTCTGAATCTTCCCGTCCACCATCGTACGGACGACCTGCAGGTTCGGCTTCCACGTGCGGCGCGTCTTGTTGTTCGCGTGGGATACGTTGTTCCCGAACGCGACGCCCTTGCCGCAGGTGTAGCACTTGTGGCGTTGAATGGCCATTGGGTTAGCTCTCCTTCGCGGCGGGGACGAGCTCGATGCGCGCCATCTCAGCGCCGTCGCCCTTCCGGTGACCGGTCTTGAGAATTCGGGTGTAGCCGCCCTTTCGCTTGGCGAACGCCGGACCGACTTCCTGGAACAGCTTGTCGGCGGTTTCGCGCTTGTGAATGTGGCGGACCGCGAGGCGACGGTCGTGCAGGGTGCCCGACCGCGCCTTGGTGATGAGCTTCTCGACGAACGGGCGGAGCTCTTTGGCCTTCGCCTCGGTCGTCTCGATGGCGCCGTGCTCGATGAGCGACGACGCGAGGTTTCGCAGAAGCGCGAGCTTCTGTTCGCTGGTTCGGCGAAGCTGCCGCCCCGCTTTGCGATGCCGCATTGCTCTTACTCCTCCATGTCGTCAGGCGCGGCGGCGGCGGCCCGGCTCGGCGGCGTGCCCTGATCGAGCACGCGAACGCTGCCGTCACCGCCTTCCTCGAACCGCATCCCGAAATTCAGGCTCTCGCGCTCGAGCAGATCGGCGATCTCCTGGAGCGACTTCTTTCCAAAATTCTTGACCTGCAGGATCTGGCTCTCGGTCTGGCGAACCAGGTCGCCGAGCGTCCGGATGTTCGAATTCTTGAGCGAGTTCACCGAGCGGACCGACAGCTCGAGGTCGTCGATCGCGGTACGGAGCAGGCTGCCGAGCCGCGCACCGTCGCCCGACGCCGAATCGCCGTCGAAGCCGATCGGGGCGAGCGCGTGCGTGCCGAAGTCCGCGAAGTACTGGAAGTGCGTTTGCGCCAGCGCGGCGGCGTAGCTGACCGCCTCTTCCGGCGAGATCGTGCCGTTGGTCTCGACGGTGAGGACGAGGCGATCGTAGTCCGTGCGCTGCCCGACGCGCGTTTCGGCGACGGTGAAGTTGGCGCGGCGGACCGGATTGTAGATCGAGTCGATGCGAACGAGATCGACGGGAAGGCCGCGGTCGACCGGGTGCTGGTCGGCCTCGATGTAGCCGCGTCCTTTGTTGACGTACAGGTCGACGTTGAGGTCGCGGTCGTCCTGGAGCGTGAACAGGTGGTGCCCGGGTTCGATGATGCGCGCGCCGCCCGAGGCACTGATGTCGCCCGCGGTGACCGGGCCGGCCTCGGTCCGCGTGATGTGGAGGACGACTTCTTCGACGTCGTCGGCCAGGATCAGCGTCAACGACTTGAGGTTGGCGATGATCTGGTGGACGTCCTCGACGACACCCGGGATGGTCTGGTGCTCATGCACGACGCCGTCGATGCGGAACGCCCAGACGGCAGAGCCGCGGAGCGATGAGAGAAGCATGCGACGCATCGAGTTGCCGAGCGTGTGGCCGAACCCGCGCTCCAGCGGCTGGAGACGGAATTCAGCGACGTTCGGGTTGTCGTCGCGCTTGGTGGACTCAACGAGCTGCGGGCGAACGAGCCCGCGGAGATCAATCGTGTTAGGCATGTGATGACATTCCTGTGGTCTTGCCGGTTGCCCGGCATCGCTCTGCCCCGCCCCTTACGCGCGGCAGACTCGAGGGGGAGTAAGGGTCCCGACCGTGCTTCGGTACTGCGGTACTGCTTGCGGCGCTCGTCCGGTCTACTTCGAGTAGAGCTCGACGACCAGTTGCTCCTGCGCCGCGATGGGGATGCTCGGGCGCTGTGGGCGCTCCAACATCCGGCCACTGAACGTGTCGCGATCGACGGCGAGCCACGACAGCGACGGTGCGCGCGACGACTGCTCCATCGACTGAAGGACAGGCACGATCTCGCGCGACTTCTGCCGAATGCGCACCTCTTGTCCGGGCGCCACGGCAAAGCTGGGAATGTCCACCGTCCTGCCGTTGACTTCGACATGGCGGTGCCGAATGAGTTGACGCGCTCCTTTACGGCTCGCGGCGAAACCCATGCGGTAGATCATGTTATCCAGACGGCTCTCGAGTGCCGCGAGAAGGTTGTGGCCCGTGATCCCGGGCAGCGTCGTGACCTTCTCGAACGTGTTGCGGAACTGCTGCTCGCTGAGCCCGTAGATTCGCTTGATCTTTTGCTTTTCGCGGAGCTGCTTCGAGTACTCCGACGATTTGCGGCGGCGCGCCGTGCTCTGGCCGTGCTGGCCAGGCGCGTACGGACGACGCTCGACCGGGCACTTCTCCGTGTAGCACTTGCTGCCCTTCAGGAAGAGCTTCGTGCCTTCCCGGCGGCACTGCTTGCAGCTGGACCCCGTGTAGCGACCCATGGCTCAGACTCTCCGTCGCTTCGGGGGACGGCAGCCGTTGTGCGGGATCGGCGTCACGTCCTTGATCGACTTCACCTGGAGGCCCGCGGTCGCGAGCGCCTGGATCGCCGATTCGCGTCCGGAGCCCGGACCCTGCACGCGGACGTGCACACGCTTCACGCCGGCGGTCAACGCCTCGCGCGCGCACTGCTCGGCCGCGACCGTCGCCGCGAACGGTGTGCTCTTCTTGGAGCCCTTGAAGCCCGCCTTGCCCGACGAGCCCCACGACACCGCGTTCCCGTGCGAATCCGTGATCGTGATGGTGGTGTTGTTGAAGGTCGCGCTCACGTGCGCGATGCCTTCAGCCTCCACCACCCGCTTTGCCTTCTTCCCTGTCGCCATACGAAAGGATGTCTCTGTGTGTCGGGATTACTTGGTGACTTTCTTTTTGCCGGCGATCGCGCGGCGCGGACCCTTCTTCGTGCGCGCGTTCGTGTGCGTGCGCTGACCGCGGACCGGCAGACCCTTGCGGTGCCGGATGCCGCGGTACGAACCAATGTCCATCAACCGCTTGATGTTCATCGCGACTTCGGTGCGGAGCGCACCTTCGACCTTGTACTCGCGTTCGATCGCGCCGCGGATCTTGTTCACGTCCGCGTCGGTGAGATCGCGCACGCGCAGTGCCGCATCGACGCCGCTCTTCTTGATGATCTCGGCGGCGTTCTTGCGGCCGATGCCGTAGATGTACGTGAGACCGATCTCGACCTTTTTGTCGCGAGGGAGATCGACGCCAGCAATACGAGCCATGATTAGCCCTGACGCTGCTTATGCTTGGGGTTGCGCTTGCAGATGATGCGAGTCACGCCGTTTCGCTTGACGACTTTGCAGTGCTCGCAGATCGGCTTCACGCTGGTGCGAACTTTCACGGACGCTCCAAAAAACGACGCACGCCTTGTGCGTCGAGATAGACGTTTCGGGACAGACCTTAACAGTAAATAGGACCGTAACTTCGATCAAGGGGAAGAACGCGGAGCCGGACGCAACCGGGGCACCCCACCGTGTCCAGCCGCTCCGGATCGCCGTGTCTCAGGCGACGCCTGAGCCCAGCTCGAGGGCGACGGCCCGCATTGCTTGCCGACGGTCGGGGGCTCCAGTCACCATCCTCCCGACCACGACATACCGCGCTCCAGCGGTCGCGGCCTCTCTCGGCGTGACGACACGCGCCTGGTCCTGCGAACCTTCCCCGGCGGCTCGGACCCCAGGTACGAGGATCGACAAACGGTCGCCGAAGCGCCGGGAAACCGCGCCGGCCTCGCTGCCGCCACACACCACTCCGTCGATGCCGGCCTCCGCCGCGCCCTCGGCGAGGCGCAGGACTTCGGCCTCGACGTCGAGGCTCGCGCCCCGCCCCCAGGCTTCGGCC
>DASYSS010000098.1 GCA_036003045.1 Gemmatimonadaceae bacterium | reverse complement strand
ACGGTTGATACAACCGTGCGTTTGGGCGCCACGGCGTGTAGAGCATCAGCGCCTGTGCCGCCTCGGCGATTTCGCTCGACGCGTCAGAGGCGATGCCGACGACCTCGAGCGAATGGGTCGCATCCACCGTGAGGCGCTTGCCGAGTGGATCGACGCCGCGCCACAGCTCTCGTGCAGCTTCGCGAGAGAGCACGGCGGGGCACACCGGCGCCGCGCAGGCGGCATCCGTGGCGCTGAACGCGTGCCCGCGTTCGACGCGAACACCAAAGACGTCGAAGTAGTCGGGCGACACTTCGGCCCACGGCATTCGGCGGCGATTCTTCTCGGCGGTCGTCACCTCGAGCACACCGGTTCCTTCGTCGCCCGCCGGTGAGGCGTTGGCGAACGCGACACCGCGAACGCCCGGCACAGTCGCTAACGCCCGGCCAAGGCCGTCATGAAAGCTTTGCCAACCTCCCACCGGTTGCGGCGCGCGCAGAGTCGTCGCCAACACGTGCCGCGCGTCGAACCGCGGCGGTGAGTCGTTGATCCGCGCGGGCAGCCGAGTGAGCGCGATCGTCGCGACGAGGAGCGCCGTCGCTCCGCCGATCTCCGCGGCCATGAGCGCGTTCCCGCGCTTCATTCGGCCGTGTGTCCGATCGGGCACGCGGCGCAGTGTCGAATTCAAGTCGAGTGAGAGCACGGCGCGGATTGGGGCGTTGGCCGCAACGAACGCGGCCAACAGCGTCGTGATCATCAGAAACGCGAAGACGTGCCAATCGGGCGACAGGGAAAAATTCACGGGCCGCTGGACGAGCCACTCCATCAGCACACGCGGCAGCCTGAAAGTGAGCGCGGACGCGAACACCCCCGCGACACTGGCGAGCAGCAGCGACTCGGTGCCGAGCATCGCCGCCAGCCGCGGAGCGCCTGCGCCGAGCGCCATGCGGAGCGCCATCTCCGTTCGACGGGTGTGGGCGATGGCGAGGAGAATCGAGACGACGCTCGCGCACGCGACGAGCGCGAGACAGGCGAGCGCGATGAAGACCACCGCGACGGTGCCGCCAACGACCATGCCGTTCCCGGGCTGTGAGATGATCGAGCCGTCCGTCGCGACGACGGCGGTGCGCCGGCCCGGCGTGAGCTGATCCTGTTGTGCGGCGATCACGCGCGCTTCGACCGCGACGTCGCCGAGCGTCGCGCCGGCGGCGAGTCGGCCATCGAGAAACAGCGATATCGCGCTCGGAGAGGCCGGGTCGTCGGTCCCAAGATGGAGCCGGCCCCGAAGGGTGTAGGGCAGCCAGATTTGATCGCTGGTGGACGCACTGCTGAACGTCGGCGCAACTCCAACGACGCGGATGGTCTGTCCGTTGATCGGCAAAACCCGGCCGACGATCTGCGAGTCGGCGCCAAAGTTCGATCGCCACAGCGCCTCGCCAATCACCGCCACCGGCGCTCGCGAGTCGCAGTCGTCGCGTTGAAGCACGCGTCCCACGATCGGGCGTACCGGTCCGTACACGTCGAAAAACGTGCAGGTGACGAGTGCTCCCGATGTTGGGTGCGCTCCGTCGGAGAGCGACAGCTGCACGAACTGCCAGCCCGTGGGGGGTGAGAGCGTGCGCATCGCGCGCTCGAACGCGAGAAAGTCCCGCAGCGGAACCGGGCCGGCGAACGAGGGGCCGGTGGTATCGGTGCGGTACGATGCGTAGATGCGTACGAACGACGCCGCATTGTGGTCGACGCGCGCGCGGAATGCGAGCGCGTTCATCACCGAAAAAACCACGGCGCTGATGCCGAGTCCGAGCGACAGCGTAACGACGACGATGAGCGACTGAATCGGGTGGTGGCCGACGCCGCGCGCGGCGAACGCGATGTTGGCGCGAAGCTCGCCGAGCATGCCCAACCTTCGAGCATCACGCGCGGCATCCTTCTGCGCTTCGATGCCGCCGAATTCGACGCGCGCCGCTCGCTCGGCGGCGTCACGCGACATTCCGCGACGCTCGAGGTCGTCGGCACGATGCGCGAGGTGACTGCGAAATTCGGCGTCCATCTCGCGTTCCACCGCCGAGCGATTGAACGCCCGGCGGAGCAGGACGCGCGCGCGGCTGAATGGGTTCATCACAAAGACTCCGGCGTGGCTTTGAGCGCCGCTGTCATGCCGGCGACGATTTGCTCCCAGCTCGAGCGTTCGTCGCGGAGTTGTTTGCGGCCCGCGGTCGTGAGCGAATAGAACTTTGCGCGGCGGTTGTTCTCCGACGTGCCCCACTCGGTGGCGAGCAGGCCGCGATCCTCGAGACGGTAGAGGGCGGGGTAGAGCGTGCCCTGTTGCACCGGAAGATGCCCGGCCGAGATCTGACCAATGCGGAGGAGGACCCCGTAGCCGTGCTGCGGGCCGAGGGAGAGGGCTTTGAGAATCAGCAAGTCGAGGGTGCCGGGGAGGAGCTCCACGGGCGACACTGGATGTTCTCCTAGGTAGGCCAGGAGAGAGTAGGGTGGCTCTCCTTGGCTGTCAAGGAGAACGTGACGGCGCGGTGCGCATTAAAAAGGAGAACGTGACGGCGCGGTGCGCATTAAACGGGATTTGGGAGCGGGGCGAGACTGTAAGCGTCGGCGACAGGCGGTAGCGTCAGGAATGGGCGTTGCGTGGAAGGTTGATCGGTCGAGGCCGGCTCGCCGAGTTGTAGGCGTACCTTCGTCCAATCTCGCGGTTTCGCTCTGAGCACTTAGGGTACGGCTTGCCCCACCGAGAGGCTGAGCCGTGCGAGTCATTCTCAGAGCAATCGTGCTCGCGGCGATGGTCGCGGGCGGCGTTGGAGCATCCGCGCTCCCTGCGCAGACCGATCCGCTGACTTCGTGGAACGAAGGGGCCGCGAAGAAGGCCATCGTCGATTTCGTGAATGCCACGACGACGCAAGGAAGCGCGACGTACGTTGCGCCTGAGGAGCGGATCGCCACGTTCGACCAAGACGGCACGCTCTGGGTCGAGCAGCCGATGTACACGCAGGTGATCTATTGTCTGGATCGCGTGCCCGCGGTCGTCAGGGCGCGGCCCGAGCTGGCGGACGTCGAGCCATTCAAGACCGTGCTCTCAGGAAAGCGCGACGCGATCGCGAAGCTGACGATGTCCGATCTCGAGAAAATTCTCATGGCGACGCTCACGGGCATGAGTGTCGAACAGTTCCGGGCCGACGCCAAGCGGTGGATCGACACGGCGACCGATGGGCGGTGGAAGAAGCGCTACGTCGATCTCGCGTACGCGCCGATGCTCGAGCTCCTCACGTACCTTCGCGCCAACGGATTCAAGATGTACATCGTGACCGGCGGCGGACAGGACTTCGTCCGGGTGTATGCGCGAGAAGTCTACGGCATACCGCCGGAACAGGTCGTCGGCACGGCCGCCGGAATCAAGTACGGCTACGACGCGGCCGGGAAGCCGGTGCTCACGAAGGAGCCGAAGCTCTTTCTGAACGACGACAAAGCCGGCAAGCCGGAAGGCATCCACCTCATGATCGGCCGAAGACCGAACGCGGCGTTCGGCAACTCGGACGGCGACCGGCAGATGCTCGAGTACACGACAGCAGTGAGTGGCGCTCGGCTCGCTATGCTCGTGTTGCACGACGACGCGCAGCGGGAGTACGCCTACGGTCCGGCGAACGGCTTGCCGGCGACCAAGGTGGGAACGTTCACTCAGGCTTTGTACGACGAAGCGATGAAGAAGGGCTGGGTGGTGGTCAGCATGAAGAGCGATTGGAATCGGATCTTCGCGGGAGGGGAGGTCGCGAAGAAGCAGAAATGAGCGAGGCGCCCACGCACTGGATTTCATTCCAACGCGTGGGCGCTTTGACTGTGCTGTCTATCAGGGATTCGCGACGACGTCAGCTACTCACTCGGGTTGTTGTGCGCCGCTTTCTTCACCTCGGCAATGATGCCGTCGAGGTTGTAGGCCTCGGGCTGCTGCAGCGGCGGGAAATCCTTGTACGTCATCAGCTCCTTGAGCCACAGTTGCTGGCCGATGGGAAGCATGTTCCAGTCGTACTGGAACGCGGTCAACGGGCCGCCCAGGGCGCCGCCGAGGCTCATCGCCGACTTCTGGTCGACGCCGACGTTCTGCTCGAACGGGTCGCGCTTGATGTTCTGCACGAGCGTGAAGTGGAACGGGATCAGCGGCATGATCCACCCGGCAGGTCCCGGCTGCGACATCGTGTAGTACATCTTCCAATTCTTGTAGCGCACAGCCGACGGCGTCGAGCCTGAGAAGTAGAAGAAGTGATCGCGAGCCGACTGGTCGCAGGCGCCGGTCAGGTAATCGTACTGATCGAAGCCGTCGAGGGTCGTCTTGACGATGCCGGGGTATTTGCCCTGTTCGATCTCAGACCGCAGCTCGTTGTTCTTCGGGCCGCCGGCCGCGTGCACGAGCGTCGGTACCCAGTCGAGCGCGGCGAACATCTGATTCTTCACCGTGCCCGGTTTGATGACGCCGGGCCAACGAACGACCATCGGCGCGCGGTAGCCGCCTTCCCACGCTTCGCCTTTTTGTCCCTTGAAGGGAGTGATCCCGCCGTCCGGGAAGCTGATCTGCTCGGCGCCGTTGTCGGTCGTGAAGACGACGATCGTGTTACCGGCCTGACCCATGTCGTCGAGCTTCTTGAGCACGACCCCGATGTTGTCGTCCAGCTGCTTCATGCCGGCTTCGTTGACGCCCCAGTCCTTACCGCCGCGCGTGCCGACCATCGCCTGGTATTTGTCGGACAGCACGGTCGTGACATGCATGCGCGCCGGGTTGTACCACACGAAAAACGGCTTACCGGTCTTCTTGGGATCGTTTCGGTCGAGGAAGTCCACGACGTGCGACGATATCTCTTCGTCGACGGTCTTGGAGCGGTCGAGCGTCAGCGGTCCCTCGTCGTGGCACATCTGGTTTGCCACGGTGCCGTCGGCGGACTTGCAGTAGAGAACGTTGCGCGGCGGCGTGAGACAAATGGTCGTTTTCGGATCCACCGCGCCCGCCACTTCCGGGACGCCGGGAATCGGCGTGTTCTTACACGGCGGCGCGACGGCCTGTCTGTTCGGGGCAGAGTTGATGTCGGGGAAGCTCACGCCCTGCATCGCGTCGAGGTGGTAGAGATAGCCCCAGTACTCTTGAAAACCGTGCGCTGTCGGCAACGCCTCGGTGTGATCGCCGAGGTGATTCTTGCCAAACTCGCCCGTAGTGTATCCGAGATCGCGCAAAAAGACGGCGAGCGCCGGCGTGCCGGGACGTAGGTACGAAGGACTACCCGGCAGCTGCGGCGGGATCATCCCGGTGCGCAGCGGATACATGCCGGTGAAAAACGCGTTGCGGCCCGAAGTGCAGCTCTGCATGGCGAGGTAGTCCATGTAGATCGCGCCTTCGTTGCCGATCTTGTCGATGTTGGGCGTCTCACCAACCATCAGGCCGCGATGGTAGATGCTCGGTTGCATCCAGCCGATGTCGTCGCCCATGATGAACAAGATGTTGGGCTTGTGAGATGATTGCGCACCGGCGAGCGCCGGAAGCGCCGTGACGAACAGCGCCGCGCCCAGACAGGCGGCGTGCCGCGTTCTCCGGCCACGGTTGCGCCCGAATGGATGTATTTGCACGATGGTCCTCCCCCTCAGCGTGAGGTTGCTGCTTAGAACTGCCATGACGCTCGGCGATCGACTGCGTTGTCGTCGGGCCGACCAACCTCGTGGGGGCAGAATCCAAGCCGGTGGTCCCGGCCTACGGGTTCTCCACTAATGCGACGAAGGGCTCGTACGCATTTCTTTGTGATCGCTCTTACCGCGGATCCTGGAGCTCCAGCGCACGGAGTCGGTTCTCGTATGTCGTTGCGAGCTCGGGATGACCTTGCTCTTTGAGATAGCTCGCCAGCGCGCCGAGCGCGTCGCGATTGTTCTCGTCCGTTGCGAGAAGTCTCTCGAGCATCTTCAGCGACGCGTTCACGTTACCCGCCGAGTACAGCGCAACGGCATACGTATATAGAAAGCGCGCGTCGGTTGGAGCGAGCGTCGTGGCGCGCTCGAACTCGGCCACCGCGGCCTTTTTTTGACCGAGGCGCACGAGGGTGAGGCCAAGGGCGTAGTGCAAAGGGGCATTCTGCGGTCCGAGCGACAACCCCCGTCGCAGAATCTGCTCGGCATCCGCGTCGTGCGCCGGCCCCTGCGCGCGATAGACGTCGGCGAGGTTGGCGTACGCCGGGATGAAAAAAGGATCGCGTTTGATCGCGTCGAGCAGCTCGGAACCGGCGCCCGCCAGATCGCCTTGCACGGCCAGGTATGTACCGAGACGGGTCCGGCCTTCCGCTCTGTCCGCGTCGTAGCGCTGTGAGGCGACGAATTCGTTGGCCGCCTGCTCGAGCGCCGACCGCTGGCTGTCATCGGTCACGAACGCTTTGCCAGGGTGCATTCCCGCCGCGTCGATGCGCACCGCTCGCATCGAGTCGGACAACAGTGGGGCGACGAGCTGCGCTCGCCGGGCGGGGGGGAACATGAGCAGCGATCTCATCGCGCCGAGCCGCAGCAGCGGATTCGGTGCGTCGAGTGCCGTCGCCACCGCCATGAGCGTCGCGCGATCGTCCGGGGAGGCCAAGTCGGAGGCCGCGGTCGCTCGCGCGATCGCCGGCTGTGACGTGTCGGCGACGAGGGCGCGCAACAACGCCTGCGCACCGCTCTCCCCGCGTTCAGAAGCGGTGAGCGCATCGGCGAACCGCTGATGGCCGCGGAACACGGTATCGCCGTTGCGCCACGACGCAACTTGCTGGGCCGCCCAGTCTGCGCGGCGCGAGGAGTGACAGGTACTGCACGCGTTGGGCGTGCCGAGCCGCGTCGTAAGCTCGGGGCGCGGTATTCGCAAACTGTGATCGCGCCGGGCGTCAACGGTCATGTACGTGGTCGTCGGCATGTGACACGACACGCACGTCACGCCGGCTGCCGCGGGGTGATGCTGGTGCTCAGGGGTTTCGTACTTCGTGGCCAAGTGGCAGTTCGCACACACGCCGCTGGGGCGATCGTGGGACGCATTGCGTAAGCCGCCGCCATGCGGATCATGGCAATCGCTGCAGGTCACGCCGTGCGCGTACATCTTGCTCTGCAGGAACGACCCCCACTCGTACACTTCTCCGCGCTGCTGACCGTCCGCGTAGTAGAGCGGCGATTCCAACAACGCGGGGCGGTAATAGTCGTAGTAGGGCTTTCCGGCCGTGTAGCCGTCGGCGATTTGGGCGCGGCGCGAATGACACTGCGCGCAGGTTTGGATTTCGCGCTCGCTGGACCGCGGATGCGAGCGGATCGCGTTGCCCGTCGCCGAGCTCACGGACCATCGGACGTCGCGGCGCTCGTTGAGCAAGTTGACCAGCCCGTAGGTCGAATCGGATCGTGACGCGCCCCCCCCCGCGGTCGCCCACGATACGTGACGCGAGCCCGGACCGTGACATGCTTCACACCCCACGCTGACTTCCGACCACTGCGTCGTGAATCGATCGGCGACGGCGTCGTAGTTCTTGCGCACCGCGGTCGAGTGACAGTCGGCGCACATGTAGTTCCAATTGTGCGACGGGCGTGTCCAGTGGAGCTCGTCGGTGCTCGTCACGCGTTCGTCGGCGTTCAGGTGGAACCAGCGCTGGCCGCCCTCGGCTTTCGACCGCGCGTCCCACGCGATCGGCAAGGCTTGAATGCGCCCGCCTCCGTTCGGCAACTCGACCAGGTACTGCTGAAGCGGGTAGACGCCGAAGGTGTAACGAATCTCGAAGTCGGCGAGACGCCCGTCGCTGCCGTCGGTGCGCACGTAATACTTCCCGTCGCGCTTGAAGAACCGGCTCGTCATGCCGGCGTACTCGATGGTGGCGTCGGCAAAGCTGCCCAACACGGTCTTCGCCGTCGCCTCGGCCATCGCGGCCTTGTGATGCGAACCGCGCCACGCATCGCTCTCGGGGCGGTGACAGGATCGGCACCGCTCGCTGCCGACGAAGACCGCCGCTGCCGTGGTCGCGGCGGTGCGGGAAAACGGCGAGTGCGTGAGAACCGCCCGCAACCCCGCGGTCGCGCCCACAGCGACCAGGACCGCGACAGCCACCCCACCAAGCGTCGTCGCGCGTCGTGGTCCCCGTGTTCCACGAGACGGATTGTTCTGCGCGGGCGCTACGCGGCGTGAAGAGCTCTTCTTCGGCACACCGGCTCGAGGCGGAAGACCCATCGATGGTCGCCCCTGTCCCTGCAAACGAACCATTGGACTTTGGGCGGAGCCCGTTCCCGAGCGCGCGACTCTTCGATCGCGACCGCGGAAACTTCAGCCGGATCACCGCCGTAGGCTCCGTGACCCACCCACTCCGACACGGAGCGAGCCGATGGACGCCCTCCTTCGCGACCTGCGATACGCCCTCCGCCAACTCCGACTTTCTCCCAGCTATGCCGCGATCGCGATCGTCTCGATCGGCATCGGAATCGGCGCGACGACCACCATCTTCTCGATGGTCGAGGGGCTGCTGCTGCGCGGCATCCCCGCGCCTCGCGCCGACCGGTTGGTCTACGCGTACGAAACGAGCCCGGACGGATCGGGCTTCCATTCGTTCTCGTTCCTGCAGTACAGGGACTTGCGCGACCGGTCGCATTCGCTCACCGACCTCGCCGCGGCCGACATCACGCCGTTGAGCGTCGCGACGACCGGCGACGCGGGCCTCGCCGTCGGGTTCAACGTCAGCGGCAACTACTTCAAGGTCTTCGGAGCGACGCCCGAGCTCGGGCGGTTCTTCTTGCCTGAAGAAGACAATTTCCCCGACGTCGGGTCGCACCCGGTGGCGGTCGTCAGCCACTCGTTCTGGGAGCGGCGGCTCGGCGGCGACTCGAGCGCGATCGGCCGTCCGATTCGCGTGAACGGGCATGCCTTCACCGTCATCGGCGTCGCGCGGCCCGAGATGGCGTCGTTCATCTCCTTCATCAAGCCGGACCTCTGGACGCCGATCGCGATGTCGAACGTCACGAAGCCCGATCTGCGCCTCGACTCGCGCGACTTCAACTCCTTCCAGCTCACGGGCCGTCTCGCCGACGGTGCCACCGTGCAGTCGGCCGAGCGAGAATTGGAAGCGATCGCGAAGCAGATCGAGGCGGACCATCCCGAGGTGATCAAGGGGCACGGTGTCGACCTCTTCTCGTATTCCGGGATGCCGCCGGAAGCGCGAAAGGGCGTCGCCGTGTTCATGGCGCTGCTCATGAGCTTCTCGCTCTTGATCCTGCTCGTCGCGTGCGGCAACCTCGCCGGCGTGATCATGGCTCGCGGCGTCCAACGACAGCGCGAGCTGGCCGTCCGCGTCGCGCTCGGCGCCGCCCGCTCGACCATCGTGCGTCAACTGATGACGGAAACGGTCGTGCTGTTCCTCGCGGGATGCGTCCTCGCGATCGGCATCGCGATCATCGCGACGCGCGCGATGGTCGCGTTCAAGCCGCCGATCGAAGTGCCGATCGAGTTCGACATCCGCGTGGACGGACGCGTGATCGCGTTCGCGCTGGTCGTGGCTCTCGTCGTCGGCGTGTTGTTCGCGCTTCTCCCGGCGCTGCGCAGCACGCGACTCGGCGTCATGTCGATGCTCAAGTCCGAAGGCCGCACGGCGTCGGGCCGGTCACGCGGACGGAACATCGTCGTCGCAGCGCAACTCGCGTTCACACTGCTCTTGCTCGTCGACGCCGCGCTCGTCACGCGGGCGCTCGGCAATGCGCTGAACGTGAATCCCGGATTCGACATGCGGGACTTGCGTGTCGTCTCGACGGACCTCCGAATGCGCAACTATTTACTCGATGCCGGCCGCCAGTTGGCCGACCAATGGCAAACGACCCTCCTGGCGCAGCCCGGGGTGCGAGCCGTTGCATTCACGTCACGGCCGCCGCTCGGCACCGGAAACTCGACGATCGCGTTCCGCGTGACGCCTGAGGACCGCGACCGCAGGACCGCCGATTTTGCGTCGGTGTCGAGCAACTACTTCACGGTGATGGGAATCCCGGTCGTCGCGGGGCGCGCGTTCACGACCAACGATCGCGCAAACAGTGAATCGTTCGCGATCGTGAGCGCCGAGTTGGCGCGGCGAGTGTTCGGGTCGCCGTCGAAAGCGATCGGGCGCAAGCTGATCGTCGGTCGTGCGAACGAGGGCTATCCGATCGTCGGCGTCAGTGCCGACACGAAGGTGCGATCGCTCGCCGAGTCGCCGCGGTTCATGGTGTATTTGCCGATGGGGCAGGGGAAAGTCGATGAGATTTCGGCGCTGATCCGCGGCGACGTCACGGCCGCGGCGACGGCGGGACGAACCACGCTGCGCGCGCTCGATGCGGATCTGCCTCTCATGAACAACACCACGTTCGAGCAGTACACGTCGGTGGCGCTCCTGCCGCAGCGGCTCGCGGGTGTCGTGTCGGCGACCTTGGGCATCATCGGACTCTTGCTGGCGGCGATCGGTGTCTATGGAATCGTCGCGTACGCGGTGAGCCAGCGGACTCGCGAGATCGGGATTCGTGTGGCCGTGGGTGCAACGCCCAACGGCGTGGCGCGGTTCATGGCAGGTGAGGGTGTACGTGTCGCCGCGATCGGCATCGTGATCGGCCTCGCGCTCGCCCTCGGGGGCGCGCAGCTGATACGATCGTTCTTGCTCGGCATGAATCCGTACGATCCGCTCGCCTTTGGGGCGGCAGCGACGGGACTCTGGGTGGTGGCGGTCATCGCGTGTGTGGTGCCGGCTCGCCGAGCGGCGAGGGTCGATCCGGTCGTCGCGCTGCGAGCGGAATAGACCCGAAGGAACGCGCGACTTGTGAGTTCGTACGCCGTGTTAAGGGCGCCGGGTCGTGAGTCTCTAGAGTCGCGCCGTTTTTTTCGATAGCGAGCTCGGCGCATCGAGATTCGCTCCATCATCGACACCGACGCCGAGGCGGTCCACCAGCTCACCGCCAAGCCACCCTGTGAGAAGGCTGAGAATCGCGCCGACGAGCATCGTGATCAACGCGGTTGCCGACGGATGACCCGGGTCAGGACGACGCAGAAACCAACTCACGGCGTAAAGCGCGACGACACAGACGTTGCCGATTCCATGCAACAGGCCAAGACGGTACGCGCGCGTGCCCTTCGGAATCGCCCACCAATCGACGACTCCAAATACGGCCGCGCACAGACCCCCGATTACGCCGGCGGCAATCATCCAATACGAGGACATCGACGCCGTGACGCTGCCGGTCGCCAGGTGAATCGCGTCGAAAATCACGGCCGTCGACAATAAGCCCAGTGGGAAGACGATTAGCATCTGGTGCACCGGATGGCCGGCGAATTTGACACGCGCTTCCATGGCGTTGGGCTCCGTTACCGTCGCGTCGGCTTGCAGTCCATGAGCCGCTTGTGCGAGGTACGTGCCATAGCCGTTGCGATGCGTCTTCACCCGTCCAACAGCTGAGTCGGAGAAATTGGACTTCAGTCCAATCGTTTGTGCCGAACAGCCTATCGAAGATGAGCACGTGGACAAAACGGAGGCTACAATGGCGCTGCTCGACAACGCACAGCAGTACATCGGGGACAACCAGGTCGGACAGATCAGTCAGCAACTCGGAATCAACCCCAACGCCGCGCGAACCGCGATCGCTGCCGCTCTGCCGATGATCGTCGGCGGCCTGGCACGGCACGCGTCGAGCCCAACCGGTGCCGACGCCATCAAACAGGCCGCGTCGGCTCACGCGAACATCACCGAAAACGTCTCGAGCGCTTTCCAAGCCGGTCCGCCGGCCGATGTCGCGAGCACCGGTGGGCTGCTCGCCCGAGTCTTCGGCCAGCACCGAGACGCAGTGGAACAGAGCGTACAGCAGGCGAGCGGGCTCGAATCCGACAAGGCTCGCAAACTCCTGCTGATGCTTTCGCCCGTCGTCCTTGGCGTGCTCGCGCGGCGCCAGTTCGGCAACCAGAACGTTTCGCAGATCGACGCGGGACAACTCGCCGGCGCGCTGCATCAGGAGGCGCAGAACGCTCAGCGAAATTCGCCGAACATCGGGGGAGTGCTTGGAAAGCTGCTTTCGGGAGGAGGCGCCGAGGCGCCGCGCGCTTGAGTCGAATCGAGATGAGGGCGGCGGGGTAGGGGGCAGCAACTCGAGTTGTCATGAGAACGCCGGTCGGGCAAACGCCCCTCCGGCGTTCTCGTTTGGCGACACGCACGGAAAAAAGGAGCTCGGAGCCTCGGCGTGCGATGACTCCGAGCTCCAGATCGTCAGCCTAGCGGAGTTGTTAGCGCCAGTGGCCGTTGACGAAGTACCAGCCGTGACCGTCGTGATCCCAGCGGCCCGGCACCCACACCGAGTATCCACGGGCCGGAACGACCCAAGATCCTGGCGTCCAGACGTATCTGTCGCTGGTCCAGCGATAGTGTCCGCCAACCCAGACGTAGTTGAAGCCTGGTGACGTCGGGATCACTTCGACGGGAGAGAGGGGCGGCTCGTACGTGCCGTAGGCGACACCGTACAGGTGATCCGAAGAGGAATAGCATGCGCCGATCGCTACCGAGGTGACAAAGCCGGCAATCAAGCGCAGAGTTGAGAGTCTAGTCATGGGTACCTCCATCAGTGCTGCTCAAGGTCGAGGCGCGTTGTCGGGCGTTTCGTTGGGCTGAGTCTGACATCACGCGAGACGGTCCTCGCCGTGGCCACCCCAGGCCTCAACGATCCCGCACGCGCCGCTTACTAGCACGAGTGGCAAAGATGGGGCAACCGCGCGGACGTCCGGAGGGGTTTCGGTGCGGCGAAAGACCCAGAGACTCATCGGTGACATCCTGGAGCTTGCCGGGGGCGAGGCGCTCGAAAAAACCATCTGCCGTGCCCGCTTAACTTTGTGGGCGACCGAGTTTCCGCGATGCAACCGTCATGAGTCTCAACCAACTCGAGTGGATCGACCTACCGCGATTCGAGGACGCGCGGGGCATTCTGACGTCGCTCGACGTCGTGCCCTTCGAGGTCCGCAATGCTTTTTTTCTGCACTCCGTCCTGAGCGAGCGGGGTGGTCACGCGCATCGCAGGACGGGCCAGCTCATCGTGCCCGTCGCCGGATCGTTTCGTGTCCACGCATCGGACGGTTGCGACTCCGCCGACTACGCGCTCTTGGATTCGTGCCGAGCGCTCCATGTTCCGCCGATGCACTGGCTCCGGTTGCATGATTTCACGGCGTCGGCCGTCTGTCTCGTGTTGACGGACTCGCCGCACGACGACGCGGACTATCTGCGCGACTGGGACGAGTTCGTGGCGTTGCGGCGTGCGGAACGCACGGCGCGTTGACGTGCCGAGATCGTGAGTGATCGCCGCATCGCCGTGCTGGGCGCCGGGATGCTCGGCTGCTGCACGGCGCTGGAGCTCGCGCGGCGCGGGCAACGTGTGACGCTCGTCGATCGCGCGCACGATGTCATGCAGCGCGCGAGCCGGTGGAACGAAGGGAAGATCCACCTCGGCTTTCTCTATCCCGCCGATCCGTCCCGCAACACCGCGGCGCGACTCATTCCCGGTGCGCTCGCGTTCAAGGCGTTGGTGAAGCGGTTGACGGGACGCTCACTCGACGCGCTGGCCAGCGATGACGACGTCTACATGATCCATCGTCGCTCGGTAGTCGATGCGGAGGCGTATGCCGAGTACGCGGATTCGATCGCCGACATGATCGCCGACGCGGCGCGGGCGGGCCAAGGCGAGACATACCTGCGCGATTTGCGGTCGGCGCGTGTGCACCGGCTGTCGGGGTCGGAACTGGCCGACCTGACGGCGTCGGACCAAGTCGTTGCGGGGTTCCGCGTGCCGGAGCGCTCCGTTTCGACGGTGGCGGTGGCGGACGCGATTGCCGCCGCGGTGCGCGCCGAGCCGCTCATCGAGGTGAATACCGGCGTTCAGGTGCGCGCCGTGTGCCGCCGCGACGATGGCCGTTTCGACGTGACGTCCGAACCCGACGGCATCGAGCTCAGTCGCTTCGACAGAGTCGTGAACGCGCTGTGGGAAGGACGTCCCGTAGTGGACGCCGCCATGGGGATCACGCCGCCGGCGCCCTGGTCGCACCGCCTGCGCGCGGCGATCTACGCCAAGGCGAAACCGTCGGCGATCCGAGGAGCGACGGTGTGCACGGGACCGTTTGGCGACATCAAGCAGTACGGCGACGGACGGTTGTACCTCTCGTGGTACGAGGCCGGACTGCTCGCCCAAGGGAGCGAGCTCGCGCCGCCACTCACGGAGTCGCTGACGTCAGCCGAGCGACTCGCTCGAGTGCGGGCCGAGACGTTCGCCGCGCTGTCGCGGTTCTTCCCGGACGTGGCGCGAGTCGAGGCGTCGGCAGAGTCGATCGAAGTCCACGCCGGTTGGGTGTATGCGATCGGCCGAGGGTCGTTGGCCGATCGCGCGAGCGCGCTGCACAGGCGAGATCAATTCACGATGACCGAAGACCGCGGCTACATCTCGGTCGACACCGGCAAATATTCGATGGCGCCGTGGCTGGCGGAGCAGGTGGCGGTCAGAATCTGCGCTTGACGAACTGACGAACGCGGGACGAGAGCGACAGCGCGGCGTCGAGCTCGCGAGACACTTTTTGCAGTTCGGGCTCCGCCGCGACGAGCGCGTCCCACTGCTCGAGCGGCCAGGGATCGCGCTTTCGGTAGCGCGTCTCAATGGCGTTCCACCGAATCTCGAATGCGGACGTTCGCAGCCACTCCTCGAGATCGATTGCGGGGGAAAGGCCGGCGGCGACGCGACG
Source organism: Gemmatimonadaceae bacterium (assembly GCA_036003045.1). Lineage (NCBI taxonomy): Bacteria > Pseudomonadati > Gemmatimonadota > Gemmatimonadia > Gemmatimonadales > Gemmatimonadaceae > Gemmatimonadaceae bacterium. The sequence goes on along the minus strand of DASYSS010000098.1, from coordinate 27,804 downwards.
CACGTTCTCGAAGCCCGGCTGGCGCGCGAACTGGAGCTTGCGCCGCAATTGCTGAAGACTCATGCGAAATGCGCGTCGCGGATCGCCGCGTATCCCGGCGCTGATCGACGCGTTGTGGACGCGGAAGGTGAGCGCGGGTTCCGCGACGATGGCCATTCCCTCGCGCGTACCGACGCGAGTCCAGTAGTCGAGGTCGGGAAAGAACGAAAACGCGGGGTCGAACGATCCGTGCTTCGCGAAGCAACCGCGGTGGATGAATCCTGAGCTCGTTGGCCCGATGAAGTTCTCCGTCGGCCGTCGCAACACGGCGGCGCAGACGGTGTCGGCGTCGGCGAAGTCGCCGGGCAACTCACCGGCGAGCGTCGGCCCCTCCGCGTACCATCCGCGTACCTGCGCGCTGACATCCGCCTCGAACATGCATGCGTGCCAGCAGACGACCAGCGGTCCTCGCGCCGACGCCTCGAGCATGCGCGCAAGGCACGTCGGCGCCATGAGGTCGTCCTGGTTGAGGGGCTTGATCCACTCGCCCTGTGATTGCGCGACGTAGATCCTGGCGTTGGCGGCGCCCGATCCGGCGCGCTGGGTGTTTCGGATGACTCGAACGCGCGAGTCGGAGCGCGCAAACCCCTCGGCAATCTCGGCCGACCCGTCCGTCGAGCAGTCGTCGACGACGACAACCTCGAAGTCCTCGAACGTCTGCGCGACGGCGCTGGCCAACGTTTCGGCGAGAAACGCGGCGCCGTTGTACGTAGGAATGCACACGCTGACGCGAGGCGGCATGGCTCAAGGTATGGGGACCACAAGGCAGCGGTGAGGTGCGAGCGCGCCCCGATCTCGTCTGGTGCCCTATACAGAACGCTTTGCTGTTCTTGAACCGGTCGGACGGCGGCCAGGTCGATGGCCTGAATCGTCGGAAACTTGTCCTTTCGGCCATCCGCTGACCGGGCGTAGTTTGGGCCATGCCGACACGCCGCATCGGTTTTCTTGGCTTTGAGGGCATTCAGGCGCTCGATCTCGTGGGGCCGTCCGACGCGTTCACGTCGGACGCGCTGCGGTCGCCGGAGTACACGGTCGATGGCGAGCCGCCGTACGAAGTCGTCATCGTCGGGCTTCGCGCCAAGCGCTTTGCCGCGGCGTCGGGGCTCGAGTTCCGCGCGCACTACGTCGTCCCGTCCAACGTTCGCCTCGACACGCTCATCATCCCGGGCGGCAGCGGGCTGAGAAAGACGGGGCTTGCCGACGAAGCCGCCGCGTGGATCTCGGCACGCGCACCGGGCATTCGGCGAATCGCCAGCGTCTGCACCGGGATCTACGGACTCGCACCGACCGGCCTTCTCGACGGACGTGCCGTGACCACGCACTGGTCGTTCGCGGCCGACGTACAGCGACGGTTCCCGAAGCTCCGCGTCGACAGCGATGCGCTCTATCTCAAGGACGGCAAGTTCTGCACGTCGGCCGGCGTCACGGCCGGCGTCGACATGGCGCTTGCGATGATCGAGGACGACATCGGCCCCGAGGGGGCGCTCGCGGTGGCGCGCGAGATGGTCGTCTACCTCAAGCGGTCCGGGGGCCAGCATCAATACTCGGAGCCGCTGCGCTTTCAAGTCGAGGCGACCGATCGCTTCGCCGATCTCGCGGCATGGATTCCGGCGCATCTTCGAACCGATCTCTCGGTCGAGGCGCTCGCCGCGCGGGCGTGCCTGAGCGTGCGGCATTTCACGCGGGCATTCAGAGAGCGGTTCTCGAAGACGCCGGCCGCATTCGTCGAAGAGGCGCGTCTCACCGAAGCGTGCCGGCGTTTGGCCCTGCGGCGAACCACGGTGGAATCCGTCGCGCGCTCGGTTGGGTACGCGAGCGACGATGCCTTTCGGCGGGCGTTCGGGCGGCGATTCGGCGTGTTGCCGCGCGACTATAGAAGCCGCTTCAACCTCGTGGACAAACCATTCACGTAACCACGCTGTCTGTGACGGGGGAGGGAGTGCACATGTTCGACGATTCGCGATATGCTCTGCGCTCGCTGATCAAAGCGCCGGCCTTTTCGATTGCCGCGGTGCTGACCTTGGGCCTGGGGATCGGCGCGAGCACGGCGATCTTCAGCATGGTCGATGGAGTCCTGCTTCGCCGCCTGCCGATCGGCGTCGGCGACCGGTTCGTCCATCTCACGCAACCGTCGACGCGATCGCCCGACGAAGGATTCTCGATGCGCGAGGTCGCGGCGCTGAACGCGGCGACTCAGTCGATGAGCGGTGTCGCCGAGTATCACAGCATGTCCTTTCAGTTGTACGGGTATGGCGAGCCCCTGCGCGTGCAGACGGGGGTCGTCTCCGACCGCTTCTTCGACATGCTCGGCGTGAAGCCGATGCTCGGACGCACGTTCCGCCCGGGGGAGGAGGTGGTGGGCGCTCCACCCGTCGTCGTGCTGACGCACTCGTTCTGGATGGAGCAGTTCCACGGCGACTCGTCGGTCATCGGCGCCAAGTTCACGATGAACGACAAGATTCACACGGTGGTCGGTGTTCTACCGCCGATGCCGAGCTATCCCAACAACGACCAGATGTTCATGCCCGCCGGCGCCTGTCCGTTCCGCTCCGCGCCGATGATGATGAACGACTTCGGGATGCGGATGGTGGGGGCGTTCGCGGTGCTCAAACCGGGCGCGTCGCTTGATCGCGCGCGATCGGAGCTCGCCACGCTCGGCGCGCGCAATCACGCCTCGCACCCCGAGGCATACCCGGCTCAACAGCGGCTTCACTACGACGCGACGCTCGCGCGCGACGAGATGACGGCGCGCGCCAAGCCGATCTTGCTGACGCTGCTCGCGACGGCGGCCTTTTTGCTGCTGGCCGCGATCGCCAACGTTGCGAATCTCGGGCTGACGCGGCAGTTGCGCCGTTCGCGAGAGATGGCGGTCCGCTCGGCGCTCGGTGCCGGCGAGGGCCGGCTGTTCAGTCAGATTCTGCTCGAGAATCTGTACCTCGCCGCGACCGGTGGGGTGCTCGGCGTCGGCCTCGCCGCCGCGGGAATCGGCCTGCTCAGAACGACGGCGACGCACTTCACGCCGCGCGCCGCGGAGATCACGATGAGCCCCGCGGTTTTTCTCTTTGCGCTCGTGCTCTGTCTCGTCAGCACGGTCGTCGTGGCCGGAACGCCGTTCTTGCACGCCGCCGCGCGGCGAAGTCCAGCCGACGCGTTGCGGCAGGGGAACACCGGCGCGATGGCGTCGCGCGGCGAGCATCGCTTGCGCGGCGCCTTGGTCGCGACGCAGGTCGCGATCGCGTTCGTGACGCTCGTCGGCGCGGCGCTGATCGGGCGGAGCCTCATCGCGCTCGAGCGCGTCGACGCCGGCCTGGAAACGAACAACGTCCTCACCGCGCGCCTCACGCTGAGCTTCACGAAGTACAACACGAACGCGCTCCAGCGGAACTTCGCGTCGGCGCTGATCGACCGGCTGCAGGCGCTGCCCGGTGTGTCATCGGTCTCGATGGCGAGCGCGCTGCCGCTGACGATCAACCGGCCGCAGGACGTGAAGTTTCAGATCGAAGGGTCCAACGCGTCGGCCGGCACGCCGCACAGCGACGTGACCGCGGTGAGTGGCGATTACTTCAAGACGATCGGCGTGCCGCTGCTCGCCGGCCGTACGTTCGGCGCGGCGGATCGGGATACGAACACGCCGCCGGCCATCATCAGCCAGCGGCTGGCGAAGCAGTATTGGAGCGGAGCGAATCCGGTCGGCAGCCGAATCTCGCCGGACAGCGGACGCCACTGGCTCTCGGTCATCGGGGTCGTCGGCGACGTGCGCGCGGCCGGATTGGCGAAGGACGTCACCGATGAGGTGTATCTCCCGTTGGCGAGCCAAGGAGTCGGCGATCTGCGCGTGTTCTTGCGCATGGCTGGCCCGACACCCCCGATCGCGAAAGCGCTCAGCGGCGCGGTGCACGACGTGGATCCACAACAGCCCGTCTCGTCGGTGCAGACCCTCGAGCAGGTTCGCGGCGCACAACTCGCCGAGCCGCGTTTGACGACGACGCTGCTCATGTCGTTCGCGATCGTCGCGTTGGTGCTCAGCGCGACGGGACTCGCCGGCGTGATCGCGTACGGCGTCGCGAATCGGCTGCCGGAGATCGCCATTCGGCTCGCGCTCGGATCGACTCAGGAGCGCGTTCTGCTCCTCGTCATGCGACAGGGCCTGACGCTCGTGCTGGTCGGTTTGGCGATTGGGTTTGGTATTGCGCTCGAGGGCAGTCGCCTGGTCGGCACCCTGCTCTTTCATGTGGCACCGACCGACCTGCTCACCTACGTGACTGTCGCGACGCTCCTGTTGGCGACGGCGGCGCTGGCGTGCTTCATCCCGTCGCGAGCCGCGATGAAGGCGGATCCCGCCGCGGTATTCCGCGGCGGCTAAGAACGAATTCTCATGGCGGTGTCGCTCCGTTCACGACGCGCCATGTGTCGCGGGCGATCAGCAACTCTTCGTCGGTCGGAATCACCCACAGCTCGACGCGTGAGCCGCTCGCATCGAACCGACCCTCGCCGCCGTCGAGTTTCTGGTTGGCGGCGCCGTCGGCGCGAATGCCGAGCCAATCGAGATCCGCGCAGATTCGTGCACGGATCATCGGGGAGTGTTCACCGATGCCGCCGGCGAACACGATCGCGTCGGCGCCGTTCATCGCCGCGAGATAGGCGCCAAGATATTTCTTGACGCGGTAGCAGAAGATCTCGATGGCGAGCGCGGCGCGGCGGTCGCCGTTCTCGCCCTCCTCGGCGATCAGCTCGCGCATGTCGGACGTGAGGCCGGAAATCCCGAGTAGGCCCGACTGTTTGTTCAGCAGCAGATCCACTTCGCGAAGGTCGAGCCCTTCCTTCGTCGCGACGAAATCGAGGACGGCAGGGTCGAGGTCGCCGGATCGCGTGCCCATGACCAGACCTTCCAGTGGCGTGAATCCCATCGACGTGTCGGCTGAGTCGCCCTGGACGACCGCACACGCCGATGCGCCGTTCCCAAGGTGGAGCGTGATGATGCGCGTCTTGTCACGAGCGCGGCCGGTCAGCTCACGGTAGCGGTATGCCACGTAGCGGTGCGACGTGCCATGGAAGCCGTAGCGCCGCACCCGGTAGCGGCGATAGAGCTGATAGGGAATCGCGTACAGGTAGGCACGCTCGGGAAGCGTCTGGTGAAATGCCGTGTCGAACACCGCGACTTGCGGGACGCCCGCTCCGAGCACGGCTCGTGCAGCTTGAATGCCTCGCAGATTGTGCGGGTTGTGGAGCGGCGCCAGGTCGATCAGCGCTTCGATGTGGCGTTGGACTTCGTCGGTGACGAGGGTCGACGCGGTGAAGCGCTCTCCGCCGTGGACGACACGATGTCCAACGGCGTCGATGTCGCCGACGCGCGTGACGACGGCCGGCGCGGCGCGCTGTGCGGTCGTGAGCCAATTGATGAGGTAGGCAATGGCGGCGTCATGGTCGCGAAGGGCGGCCGTGGTCGTGGCGGCCGGTTGGCCCTCGCGAGCGAGCGTGCAAATTGCCTCGCCGCCAATTCGTTCGATCTGCCCGCGGGCGAGCCGCCGGTCGTGATGGTTTGCGATTGCGTCGGAATCCGTTTCGACGAGCTGAAACTTGAGGCTCGACGAACCGACGTTGAGGACGAGGATGCGCACGGAGAGGGATTCGACGAAGAAGGTACCGTCAGCCGAGGGCGGGGGTGGGCCGTGTCGGACTCACGATTCGTATTCGATGAAAGCGTCTCGAGCGCCGTGCTCGCGACCGAAGAGCCGGCCGTGGCGGAGACGCGCCGCGTGCGCGGCCCGCTCGGCGACGACGCGCTGCGCCGCATAGACCGGTATTGGGCGGCCGCGAACTATCTGACGGTCGGGCAGATCTTCCTTCAGGAGAATCCGCTGCTCAGGGAGCCGCTTCGTCGGGAGCACATCAAGCCCCGCCTTCTCGGACATTGGGGGACGTCGCCCGGCTTGAGCCTGCTCTACGCGCATCTGAATCGAGTGATCGTCGAGCGGGACGCGAACGTGATTTATCTCGCCGGTCCGGGACACGGCGGTCCGGCGCTCGTGGCCAACGTGTACCTCGAGGAAACCTACTCGGAGGTCTACGCCGAAGTCACGCGAGACATCGCCGGGATGCGACGGTTGTTTCGACAATTCTCGACGCCCGGCGGAATTCCGAGCCACGTCAGCGTTCCCACGCCAGGGTCGATCCACGAAGGCGGCGAGTTGGGGTACGTGTTGGTGCACGCGTTCGGCGCGGCGTTCGACAACCCGGACCTCACCGTGGTGGCCGTGGTCGGCGACGGCGAAGCCGAAACCGCGCCGCTCGAGGGGTCGTGGAAGTGCACGAGTTTCTTGAATCCGGCGCGCGACGGCGCGGTGCTGCCTGTGCTCCACCTCAACGGGTACAAGATCAGTGGGCCGACCGTCCTGGGCCGCGAGGACGACACAGCGGTCTGCGAGTTGTTGAGAGCCCAGGGCTATGAGCCGTTCGTCGTGTCGGGCGACGTGCCCGCCGAAGTCCATCAGAGTCTTGCCGCCGTGCTCGACGAATGCTTCGATCGAATTCGAGCGATTCAATCGGATGCGCGCGCGGGCATCGGCGGCGCGTCGAGCATTCGTGCACGCGCCACCTGGCCGGCGATCGTGCTGCGCACGCCGAAAGGGTGGACGGGACCGAAAGTCGTCGGGGACAAACCGGTTGAAGGCACGTTCCGCGCGCACCAGGTGCCTCTGCCGAATGCGCGAAGCGACCCGGACCAGTTGCAGGCGCTCGACGATTGGATGCGCAGTTACCGCCCGGAGGAGTTGTTTACCGATCAGGGCGGCCTCGTCGGCGAGTTGGCGACCCTCTCGCCGCGCGGCGATCGCCGCATGGGCGCAAATCCGCACGCCAACGGGGGGCGTCTGCTTGCCCCGCTCGTGCTGCCCGATTTTCGCCGCTACGCCGTCGACGTGCCGAAGCCGGCGCATGTTCGGCGAGAGTCGACGCGTACGCTGGGCGAGCTGTTGCGCGACACATTTCTCGCCAACGCCGCCCCGTCGAACTTTCGCCTCTTCTGTCCCGACGAGACGGACTCGAACCGGCTGTCCGCGGTGTTCGAGGTCGAGTCGCGGTGCCTCGTCGAGCGACGCCTCTCCATCGACGATCACGTGAGCGCCGACGGGCGCGTGATGGAAGTCTTGAGCGAGCATCTCTGCGAAGGTTGGCTGGAGGGGTATTTGCTCACCGGCCGGCACGGCTTGTTCGTGACCTACGAGTCGTTCGCAATGGTCGCCGCGTCGATGATCGTGCAGCATACGAAGTGGCTCGAGGAGGCGGTGAATCTGCCGTGGCGCGCGCCCGTCGCCTCGCTGAACATCCTTCTGACGTCGACATGCTGGCGGAACGACCACAACGGGTTCAGCCACCAAGGGCCCGGGCTCATCGACGTGATGTTGTCCAAGCGCGGTACCGTCGCGCGCATCTATCTGCCGCCCGACGCGAACACGCTGCTGTCCGTCGCCGACCACTGCCTGCGCTCGCGCAACTACGTCAACCTGATCGTCATCGACAAGCAGCCGCAGCTCCAATGGTTGTCGATCGACGCGGCGTGCGAGCACGCGGCGGCCGGCGCATCGACGTGGGCATGGGCCGGGAACACCGAGGACGAACCGGACGTGGTCCTCGCGTGTGCCGGCGACACGCCGACGCTGGAGACGGTGGCCGCGGCGTGGTGGCTGCGCCGCCTCGCTCCGGAGCTGCGCGTGCGGGTCGTGAACGTCGTGGACCTCATGAGCCTCTTCGCGCCGTCCATCCATCCGCACGGAATGTCGGATGAGCGGTTCGTCGCCCTGTTCACGCGCGACAAGCCGGTGGTCTTCGCGTTCCACGGCTACCAGTTCGCCGTGCACCAGCTGGTGCACCGGCGACCCGATCCGTCGCGCTTTCACGTGAGGGGGTTCAACGAGCAGGGAACGACCACCACGCCATTCGACATGGTCGCGCTGAACCACATGAGCCGTTTCCATCTCGCTGCTCTCGCCATCCGATTTTCACCGCTGTCGGCGCGTCGCGCGCACGACCTGACCGAAGAGTTGAGCAAGCACCTCGAGCAGGCCACCGCGTACACGCGCGAGCACTTCGAGGATCTCCCCCAGATTCGGGATTGGCGCTGGACGGACTGAGGAGTGCCACAAGCTCCGAGAGAAAACGTTAGCGTTCACGCTCGGCCCGCTCTGACAGGTCGGGCTTGGCCGTTGCAACGCTCGCAGACATGGCGACGCGCCGGCTGAATCGGGCTCGACTGCTACGACCGTACTGGCCGCTGCTCTCCGTCGCGTTCTTCGCGATGTTGGTCGAGGCAGGGATGGGACTCGCCGAGCCGTGGCCCCTCAAGGTCATCTTCGACTACGTCCTGGGGACCAAGCCGATGCCCGGCTGGCTCGCGGCGCACGTCGGCGACGCGAACAAACTCGGTGCGCTCGACGTGGCGGCGCTCGCCGTGATCGTCATCGCGCTGATCGGCGCGGTCGCGTCGTACTTCGACGACTTCCTCGCGACGACGGTGGCCAAGCGGGTCGGGTTCGACTTGCGCCATCTGCTCTATCATCACGTGCAGCGGCTGTCGCTCTCCTTCTATGACAAGCGCCAAACCGGCGACATGCTCGTGCGTCTCACCAGCGACATCGACTCGATCGAGAGCTTCATCGCCTCGGCGATGCTTGGTATTCTGTTCGACGCCTTGACGATTGTCGGCATGATCGGCGTGATGTTCTACCTCAACGCGCGTTTCGCATTGATCGGGTTGTCGGTGGCGCCCTTTTTGTTCGCGATGATCTACGGCTTCACGCGCCGGATCAAGCACGCCTCGCGCGACGTGAAGCAGAAACAGAGCGAGCTGGCGTCGGTCGCGCAGGAGTCCATATCGTCGGCGCGGGTCGTGAAGGCGTTCGCCGGCGAACAGCTCGAGGAAAAGCGGCTCGACAAGGAATCGCAGGCGATCGTCGACCTGAGTCTCCGCGCGCGCAGTCTCAAGGCGAGGCTCGGACCGCAAGTCGACGTGCTCGTCGCCATCGGCACCAGTGTCGTGCTCTGGTTTGGTGTCCGGCTCGTGATCGGCAACGAGCTGAGTGCCGGGGCGCTCCTCGTCTTCGTGCTCTATCTCGACAAAATGTACAAGCCGATGAAGGACCTGTCGAAGATGAGCGACACGCTGTCGATGGCGGCGGTGAGCCTCGAGCGGGTCGGCGAGCTGCTCTCGATCGACAGCGAAGTGCGCGAGCGGCCGAACGCCAAGCGCGCGCCGCGGTTCAAGGGGCGCATCGAGTTCTCACACGTCGCGTTCGGATATCAGCCGGACGGTCTCGTGCTCGAGGACATCGACCTCGTGGTCGAGGCGGGCCAGCGCGTGGCGCTCGTCGGCCAGACGGGCGCCGGCAAATCGACGCTCATCGGCCTGATCCCGCGGTTGTACGATTCGCTCAAGGGTGAGATCAAAATCGACGGCCAGGACGTCCGCGTCTTCACGCTCGAGTCGCTGCGCGGCCAGATCAGCTTCGTGCTGCAAGACGCGCTTCTCTTCCACGCGTCGATCGCGCAGAACATCGCGTACGGCAAGCCCGGCGCGTCGCAGGGCGAGATCATCCGCGCCGCGACGATGGCCAACGCGGACGAGTTCATCCGCCAAATGCCCGAGGGCTACGACTCCGTGCTCGGCGAGCGCGGTCAGACGTTGTCGACCGGCCAACGCCAGCGCGTCGCGATCGCCCGCGCGATCATCCGTGACGCGCCGATTCTCCTACTCGACGAACCGTCGGCGGCGCTCGACCCGGAGTCGGAGAAGGCGGTCTTCGACGGCATGTCGCGTCTGATGCAGGGGCGCACGTCCATCACGATCGCCCATTCCCGCGCGACGGTCGAGCGTGCGGACATGATTTTCGTCTTGGACGGCGGCGTGATTGCCGAGCAGGGAACGCACGACGAGCTGATGGCCGAGCGCGGGGTCTACGCTCGGCTCTTCGATACGCAGCTGCTCGTGTAGAGCTACGGCAGCTTCATGCCTTGGGTCTTTTGCCTCAAAACGGAATCCGGTCCGGTGCCCCCGTAGTGCGCCGTGGTGATCCCGGTGAGCTTGCCGCCGTCGAGGCGCACCCAGCCGTCGCTCCACACCTTGGCGTTCTTGCGACGCTGGCTCGCGAACGCCGCGCTCTTGAACATCAGAGTGTCGCCGGACATCCGCACCTGGAGCGGGGTCTTCACGCCTGATGGGAATTCGACCATCCAGCCGCTCGTGTCGGCGCTCGCCGTCATCGTGAACTTCACCGCGGTCGTGTCCTTGCCTGATTCCGGTGTGGCCGACATCTGCCATTTGCCGGCAAAGTCGGCGAGCGTCACCGCCGGCGTTGCCGGCGCGGGCGGTGCGGCCGCCGGGCCGAGTTTGGCCGTATCCTGTGCCTGTTCGTGCTTGACGCAGGCGGAGATGCACAGCGCCGTGACGAGCGCGATCCTGCTTCGTTGCGCGACGGACATAGGGCCTCTGGGGGCGAGTGTGGACGGGTGGGGGAGAGGCTACGCACGCACGATAGGGAGGCGTAAGAAACTGTCAAGCCGCCCGATGCACGGGAGCCCGCCGGATCGAATTCACTATTCGAGATGCGTCGCCGATTTGTACGAGGAGAACGGCGGAATCAGTTGCTGGGCCGAACGCGTAGCTCGACGATCTCCAACGCATTTCCGCGCAGCCGCAACTTCATCTCGGCGACGCGGGACGGACAGCAGTTGGCGTCGTTGGGTGAGTAGACCGCCGCGTCGCCGCGCAACGTTCGAACGTCGACGTGATACCCGTGGTTGACCGATTGTGGGAACTGGCGGTTCAGCGAATCGAGAAAGGACAGCCGCACGATGCTCCATTTGGCGTCGCGCCGGAGCAGAAAGTTCTGGCTGCAGCCGCCCGTGCCATTCACGCACCTGTCAATCGCGACGAGTACGGCGCCGTTCACCACCGCGACCTGCGGAGTGACCGACCGAAGCATTTCGGGTTCGAACCGGTAATGCCAGACCGGCGTCGCGAGCGTGTCGCGCGTTGCCGCTTGCGTGTCCACGCTGAAGAGAACGAGCTCGGATTCGGCGGCGGTATCCGCCGAACTTTTGGCCGGGTCGGTGAGTAACCACCGGCGGTGAGCGATCGATGAATACCAGCGCGATCCATCGGCGACCCCGATCGCCTTGAAGCCGAGCGAGACGCATGGACCGACCTGACGAACGTCCACGGTGTTGGCGCCGTCGCCGAGCTCGAGACAGCCCCGGCGCGCTGTCGCGATTGGAACAGCGGACGTTTTGAGAAAGTCACCCGGCGCGCCGTCAGCTTGCGCACGAACGGTCGTCGGACAAAACAGGGAGGCCACAACCACGCCGAACGGCGCCAGGTGTCGCGACCATTGGTGGATGCTCATTTGAGCTTGACCAAGTCACCCACCGCTTCCTTGTAAAGATCGCCGCACAGCGAGAGCACACGGCCGCGCGAGGCTTCACTGTCCGCGGGAGTCCAGCCGCCCGTCGGCCGATAGATCAACGCATTGACATGAAAGCACGTGAGCGCGCCGGCGGGCTTTCGCGCGATGGGTGCATCCGCCACGCCGCGCCAAGCGCACGCGACGCTGTCGCTCGCGGGGTAGGCGACCACACGAAACGAATACGCGGGCCCGTTCGAGGAAATGGCCGGTCGCGGATTGGCGGTCGCCCACGCGCTGTCGGCATCGCGCAGCATCCGGGGGTTCGGATAGCCGCCGGACTCCATGGCGCTCTCGAACCGCGATGCCACCCACACGGGCGCGACGGCCAAATACTGACTGTTCCACCAACAGTGCGGTCGCATCGCCGGCAGCGGCTCGGGCTCGACGTGGTGGCGGCAACCGGCCGCAAGAAGCGCGACCGTAAGCGCGAGGCGGACCGAGTGAATCCTCATTCGGCGCGGAGCGCGTCCATCGGATCGATTCGCAACGCTCGGTGCGCGGGCACGAGCGACGCAAGCGCGGCGACGGCGAGAAGAACGACGGCGATGCTGACGAACGTCGTGACATCGAGCGGAGCGACGCCATAGAGCAGGCCTCTCATCATGCCGACGACCGCCGCCGCACCCGCCAGCCCGATCGCGATGCCGATCGTCGCGAGCCGCACCCCATGCCCCACCACCAATCGACGAATCTCTTCGGGCCTCGCGCCAAGAGCGACCCGCACGCCGATCTCTCGCGTGCGTTGGCTGACCGCATAGGCGACCACGCCGTACAGCCCGACGGCGGACAGCAGCAACGCGATCGCGCCGAACGCCCCGAGCAGTGTCGTCGCGAACCGCGATGGGGACAGCGCCTGAGACACCAACTCGTCGGCGTCGGTCGCTTGCCCGAGCGTGATCCGCGAGTCGGTCTCCTCGGCGGCGTGACGAAGCATCGGCATCAACGCGCCGATCGGCAGCGACGAGCGCACCAACAGGCCGAGGGCGAACATGTTGATCGGCGGGTGCGTGTAGATCTGAAGGTCGCTTCGGTCGCCGCCGAACCACGGCACTCGCACGTCGGTCGCGATACCGACGACGGTGGTCCAATCGCCTTTCGGGCTCGTCCGAAACCGAGAGCCGAGGGCGTGGCCGTCGGGCCAGAGCCGGCGCGCGAGCGTGCGATTGACGACTGCTTCGTGAGCACCGGCGATCGTCGAGTCGAAAGTGCGGCCCTCGACGATCGGGATGCGCGAGACGGTGAAATAGTTCGGCGTCACGAGGCCCGCCGTGAACGATTTTACGGGCGATGGCTGGCCACCGCCCCCGCCTTCGCGCTGTACTTCGGCGCCGACGAGGAACCCGGTGCTCGGCAGTGTACCGACTGCCGCTCCGGTCACACCGGGCAATGCTGCGACGCGAGCCACGAACGCGGCGCGCAGGTCTTCCCGCTGCTGCACCTCGACGCCCCGAGCAAAGTGGATGCCGATCGACATGAGACCGCGCCGGTCGAAGCCGACGTCCATGTGCTGGAGGGCGACAAAGGAACGAACCAGCAGTCCCGCACCGACGAGGAGCACGAGGGCAAGCGCCACTTCACTGACGACGAGCGCGCCCCGAATTTTCCGCGCGACGAGATTCGCGGCTCCTCCGGCACCACCCGCGCTCGCGCGCATGGCGTCGCCGATCGAGTCGGTCGCCAGAATCGCCGGCGCGGCACCGAACAGCAGGCCCGACCCGAGCGCGAGGGCCGCGCTCCACAGGACGACGGCCGAGTCAAGGTGAACGGCCACGAGATGCTGAAGCGAAGGCGGTCGCATCGCGATGATGATGCGCAGCCCTTCCCAGGCGAGCAGCACGCCCAGCGATCCTCCGACGACCGCGAGCGTCAGGCTTTCCGCCATCACTTGCCTGACCAAGCGTGAACGCCCGGCGCCGAGCGCGACACGCACCGCAAACTCGCGTCGACGGTTCCATGCTCGAGCGAGCAGCAAGTTCGCGACATTCGCGCACGCGATGAGGACCAGCAGCCCCACGGCGGCGAACAGCACGCGCAACGTCGTCGCTTCGCGCGCTTCCACGAACTCGCGCGGGCGGACGACGCGCGCGCGCAGGTTCGAGTCGGAGATCGAGTCGGGAAGCGCGCGCACCGCGGCTTGCAACTCCGCGGACGCGACGTCCGTCGTCACGCCGGGGCGCAGTCGCGCGAACGCTCCAAACGTCGCGCCTTGAATCGCGTTGAGGTCGTACGGCAGCCAGACGTCGGGCGGAGGACTGAGCGACATCGGCACCGCCATCCCCGTGGGCGTCACGCCGATGATGACGTAAGGTTTGCCGTTGAGATGGATCGTCGAGCCGATGACGCTGCGTCGCCCCGCGTAGCTGCCGCGCCAGAGCGCGTGGCCGATCATCACCACGCCGGACCCGCTCCGCGCTTCGTCGGCGTTGAATGATCGTCCGAGCGCCGGCCGAAGGCCGACCACCCTCATGAACTCGGACGTGACCACGGCAGCCTGAATCGAATCGCGGTCAGCGGCTTCGTCGGCATGCACCTGTCGCTCGCCGAGGTTCGCGATGGCTTCGATGGTCGTGGCGTGCCCGGCCCACGCGCGCACCATCGATCCGGCCATCGGGAACATCAGGCCGCCGTCCGCCGACACCTGTCGAAGCGCGACCACTCGATTGCCGCCGGGGAAGGGCACCGGATCGAGCAGGATTCGGTTGACGACACTGAAGATCGCCGCATTGGCGCCGATGCCGATGGCGAGAGTGAACACGGCGACGAACGAGAATCCCGGGGACCGTCTGAACTGCCGGATGGCATAGCGCAGGTCGTACGCCCAATCGTCGAGCCACTCGGCCAGGAACAACCGGCGCGCGCTGACCCTTTCGAGTTTCTGGAATGCGCCGCGCAGCTCCTGCAGATCCCCAAAGCGACGCTGTGCCTCGGCCATCGCGTCGGATTGGCTCAGTTCCGGATTCTGCGTGCGGAGCTCGGCCGCTCGAGCCTCGAGGTGAAAGCGCCATTCGTCCTCGAGGTCGCGTTTCATTCGCTCGCGGGTCCACGGCAAGCGGACCAGGCGGCGCACGCCTGCCGGGACTTTCGATGAGAAGCGTTGCATCTCACGCCTCGTCGGGTTCCAACACGCCCGTCACGGCGGCCACGAAGCGCTTCCATGTCGCGGTCTCGCTGCGCAACGTCCGCCGGCCCTGCGTGGTGAGCGAGTAATACTTGGCGCGGCGATTGTTGTCCGACACGCCCCAGGCCGAGTCGATCGCGCCGGCCGCCTCGAGACGCTGGAGCGCTTTGTAGAGGGCGGAGTCGAGGATGTCGAGCTCGTGCCGCGTGCGTTCCTCGATGGACCGGGTGATGCCGTAGCCGTGCATGGGCCCGGCGGCGAGGGTCCGCAGCACGAGCACGTCGAGCGCGCCGTGGAGCAGCGCGTTGGCGTCGCGCGTCATCAGCTCTCCACTCACTAAGTGAGGGATCAAGTTGGCCGCGGGTTTCCCCGGCGTCAAGAGGCGCGACGCGGGACCGGGTAACGTCGCAGGGTAGCGCGTCGCGTACTGGCCGCACCGAACTAGAACGAGGTTCGGCCACGGTCTCGGCGCGCCGATTGTATCAATCAGGCAGCGCGGGGATGCCTCACCGGCCGAAGCTTCCGTTGATCGTGCCGGCGGATATGCCGAAGCGCACCATCGATCGGCTCTGGTCGAAATACGTGTTGTAGTAGTCCTGACCCCAGTAGCCGCTCACCAGGTACGCGATTTCGCGCGCCCAGCTCGGACGGTAGATGATGTTCGTCGTGAGCGGGAATCTGCCGCGGCCGTGAAACGGGACCGCGACGTCGCCGGAGAGATACGTGACGGCCACGTCGATCGAGATCGCGTTCCACTCGCCGTTGCCGTTGTGCGCTCCCTTGTGGCTGAGGTTGAAACCGACGTGCGGCCGAAGGTGGCTATAGTGCACGTTCGACGAGTCGTCATAGAGTCCATGCACTTCGATCGACGATCGCCCGGTGATGCTGGTGAGGGGGCTCAGGGCGACACCAATCACCCCGCCGCACTCGACGAAGTTCGTCGAGAAATTCCCGGTGTCGTGGTTGACCGAGCCGTCGGGATTGAGAAACGGGCCGCTCTGGCCGTTCGAATGATGGCTGACCGTGAGGAACATGAAGCGCGCGGTGGAATCTCGAACGCTTTGCACCGTGGGCTCGGCAAACCGATACAGGGTGATGCGCGGCATGTAGCTGGGCGTCTTCACCGGAACCGAGTTCGCGGCGAACATGCGCATCACGACTTTTGGAGTCAGCACGAGGGCGATGTTCTTGCCGGGCGTGACGAGGGAGAACGCCGGCGCGATGTTGCCCTCGAACACGAGGCGGGGCTGGCTGCCGGTCAGTGAGGTGCTCGTGATGTACGAATGCTCGAACTGCGCCCGCATCACGTCGGCCTCGAAATGGCGCATGCAGGCACGGACGGAATCGGTCAGCGAGTCGACCTTGATCTCGGGCTCGTGAGCGCCGCAGATCAGGGCGGGGGTCGACTGCGTCTGCTTCTCTTGGCCATTGGCGGTCCGGCCGGAGATTCCAACGGCCGCGATGACGAGAGCGGCGAGTCGAATGCGCATGGGGTGAGCGGCCTTGGGGGGAGGGGAGGGCGGCGTTTTCACAAAAGAAATACGGAAATTTCCATTAGAGTGTGACACCAGTCACCCGGCCGCGTTGAGATTTCGATGCTGACTGCGCAACCTCGTTGCTTAGCCGTCGTCCGAAAACCCGATTGGGGGCTTGGACAAATGACCTGTTCGCGCGCCGTATGGCCGATCGCGCTGACCGCGCTCGCGTCGTGCAAGACCGCCACTTCCGCTCTTCGCGTCGCTGGGGTCCGTCAAGGCAGGCGTGTCGCCGAAGCCGGCCCTGACGACGCACGACAGCATTTTCTCACGGCCGCTGCGGCCGTGACAGCGAGCGAGTCTAGCGCAGCCGCTTGAGCCAGCTGACGACGCCCGGCCCTACGACCTTCCGCATGGTTTCGCGGGCGAGGCTTTTCGCGCGAACTCCCGCGATTGTTCTCGAATCGCCGACGGCGACCTCGATCAACGCGGGTCCGTTCTCCGCGATCGCGGCCGCCATCGCCTCCGCGAAATCGTTCGCCGCGGTGAAATAGCGCGCGCCGACCGCGTCGGCGAACTGCTCGAGGTCGGGAACGAGCAGCTCGACGCCGCTCGCGCGTCCGAATTCCTTGAGCTGCTGAAGACGAATCAGGTTGAGCTGGCCGTCGTTGAACACGACGACGACGACCGGAATCTGCTCGCGTGCCGCCGTCAGCAACTCGAGTCCGGTCATCGCGAGTCCGCCGTCACCCATCACGACGACGACCGTTCGCGAGGGAGCGGCAAGCTTGGCGCCGATCGCCGCGGGAAGCCCGAACCCCATCGACTGAAGGTCGCTCGGATACAAGAACCCGCGCGGCGACAACACCGTGTAGTGCCGGCGGGCCAGCACTTGATGGAGACCCGAGTCGGTGACGAGAAATGCGTCGCGCGGGAGCGCGGCGCGCAGCGCGCCGAAGAAGGCGGCCGGCGTTCCTCCCTCGACGACCGGTTCGGGGGGATCCGTTGGCGTGGCCGAGCCGAAGCCACGTTGCAATTGCGCCACCTCGTTCGCCGACCACGTCGATCCGAAGCGTGGCGACGAAGCCAAAAGACGCGCGAACGCCCGAGATGGCGACGAAGACGCGTACGCGCGCGCGGAATATCCGTGCGGGAGGGTCGCGCCCGAATCCGACACGCAGACCACGCGCTCGGGGGAAAGCTTCAGTCGAAAGCCCGCCGTCGCGACGTGGCTGAGCCGCGTGCCGACGACGACGACGAGGTCCGCGCTCGAAACGACAGTCTGGATGTGATCGAACGACGTGCGCTGATCGTCGCAGCACAGCGACCACGCGTGGTCTTCCGGCATGACGCCGCGAGACGGTGCGGGGACGAGCACCGGAATACGACCGAGCGCCGCGACGTTCGCCAGCGCGTCGGCCGATCCGCTGCAGTCGCACGCGATGTAGAACACGGGCCGCGTCGCCGATGCGACAGCCTCCACCAACTCGTCGAGCGAAGGATCATCCGCCGCGCTCTTCGATTCGTCAGCGTCGGCGATCGTCGCGGTTGAATCAGTAGCTCGCTCGCGCAACGCGCGCGCCGAAAACTCGACGAATACCGGGCCCGGCTCCGGCGCCATCGACATCGTGAGCGCTTCGCGGACGACTCTCGGAATTTCTTCGCGCTCGTCGGCTCGCAGCACGGCCTTGACGATCGGGCGGGCGAAGGCCGCCTGATCGAACGCTTGAAACGACGGCTCGCCCGTCGGTCCCGTCGCCGGCGCGATCGTGAAGTGAACGAGTGGAACGCCGTCCAGCTTCGCCTCGACCAAGCCGGCGGCCGCGAATGCGACGCCCGGGCCGGAGATCGTGATCAGAACGCCCGGCGCCCCCGAGGCGCGAGCGTAGCCGTTGGCCATGAAGGCGGCGGCCAACTCGTGCGTCGGCACGATGGAACGGATGCGGCTCGAGCGCAGCGCGTCGTAGATCTCGACCGTTTGCGTGCCGGGCAACCCGAACACGCACTCGACGCCGTCGCGTTGCAACGCATCGCAGAATGCTTCGGCGCCCGTGCGCGGAGTCACGCGCTTCCCTCGCTCCCGTTTGCACCGCGCCGCGCGATGCGTCTCACGAGCGCGCCCGCCCGGCTTCGCGCGCGCGCGACCGCGGTGTCGGCCCGTTCGTTCCAGACGTAGCGACGCGAGCGCGGACTCTGGAGCACGAGCGAAAGCTCGAGCGTCCCGCCGAGTTGGCTCTTGAAGTGAGTGACCGGATTGAGCGACGCGTCGGTGAGGTCGTTTCCTTTGTAGCCGAGCGCGGACAGCGTCTCGAAGGCGCTCCAACGCAGGAATGCCGATGCGCCCTGTTTGTTGAGCTCGGGGTCCGCTCCGGCGCACGCGGTATGACTCACCGAGTGCGGTCCGAGCAGGACCAGCTGCGCGGCGGCCGGAGCGCCGTCCTTTGTTCGAACCTGATACAGCTTGCCCAAGCCGTTTCGCCCGAGCGCGCCGCAGAACTTGCGGAACGCCTCGCGAGGTAAATAGACACCCGCGCCATGGCGGTCGAGCGTCGCCTCGTGCAACCGGAAGAAGTCGTCGAACGAATCATCGGCGTCGCTCAGCGTCATGCCGGCGTTGCGCGCGCGATCGATGAGCCGGCGCAGATTCTGTTCGACTTTTCCCCACGCCGCCGCGAGGTCGAGCGGGACGACGTAGCTGTAGCTCGGCGCGACGCTCCATCCCTTCGAAACGAACGGTCGCACGTCGTGCAGCCCACGCGAGCGGAGGTTGATGCTGCCGAGCTGCATTCCCGACAGCGCCGTCTCCAGCGCCGTGAGAATCTTCACATGGCGCGCGGTCGCCTCGGACGGGTACGACGTCTCATACCGCCGGACGACGACGCCGTTGTAGTACAAGAGGAGGCGCGGAGAGACGAACGGCCCGCCGCGCGAGGTTCGCTCGTACAGCGCGACCCCGCCGACGATCTCCTCGCCGCGCATCACGCCGAGAATTCGGAAGCGTCCGCCGCCGGCGGTGCACAGCGCGTCGAGGTAGCCGGGAAGACTGTAGACGCTTCCTCCGGGCGCGCTCGCCACGAACTTCTCCCACGCTGGCCACGCATCTTGCTCGAGGGCTCGGACCTCGACGTCCCACCCCATCAGCCGGCGCGACGCAGGTAGGAGGCCACGCGCCGCTTGAGGAGCGTGGCCGTTTCGCTGAACGCGGGAAAGGGATCGCTCCAGCGCAAGACCGGCTGGGTGGACCGCAGCCACGACGACATCCACTCGAACGTGGTCAGCTCACCTCTCGCGTGCAGTTCTCGGCAGGCGAAGTAGTCGTAGTACGGATACACGCACGATTTGCCGAGGCGGTAGCCGATCGTCTCCGGGACGTCCTCGCCCAGCGCGTCGAGCACGGACATTCCACAAACGTTCACGCCGCATTGGCCGGCGAATTCGACGTACCACCACGGGCGGGCGTTGACCTCGATGAGTCGGCAGATACCGTCGCGCGCGTCGCGCTTGAACTCGGCGCTGAACATGCCGCGGTAGCGGACGTGCGAGAGCAGAGTCGTCACCGTGGCCACCGCGTCGGAAACGGCCGACGGATCGACGCTCTCGAAGAAGGTGCTGTTCCCGAAGTCCGCCGGGTACATGCGCAGCCGACGTCGAACGAACAGCGCCCGCCGCCGTCCGTCGCGGTCAATGAAGCCCTCGACGTAGTAGTGGTTCGACGGCGGCCCGGGTACGTACTCCTGTAGTTGTACCGCGAGGTTGAGTCGCCTGACGTCCGCCAGCCTGGCCGCGAGGTCGGCGTCGGTCGTCACCTGAAACGCCTTGACGCCGAACTGGCGGTGAAACGCGGCGGAATCGCGCGGCTTGAGGAACACGTGCTCGAGCGCCGACTGCGGCCGCGGGGCTCCTTCCTCGTCGGCATCGATCGGGATCGTGCGGGGATGCGGAAGCGCGAGGTCGTCCAGCACGCAGGCGAGGCGCCCTTTGTCGATGACGGTCTCCAAGCAGGCGTAGCTCGAAAGGCTCGTCGGAAAACGCTCGGCGACTTCCGACGCACACTTCGCGACGCGCAATGCCCAGTCGTCCTCGCAGGGCAACAGAACTGCGCGGTCGAGGGGTAGGCCAGACAGCCACTCCGGAAGATCGGTTCGCGGACTGGCGCTCGAGGTGGAGCGCGGGGCGGCTCGGAACCAGCGCGATTTCTTCGCGATGCCCGGCCGGTCGCTGACGACGAGCGGCGTAAATCCAGCGCGACCCAGCAGGCGAATAGCACCGAGCACGGTCAAACCCGATCCCAGGACCAGGACAGGCGGTCTCGGCGTGCTCACGCCTGAGAATCTTAGTGGTTGGCGAACTCCGCTGAAAGGCAAAATAAACTTTCCTTTATGCGCTCACTGGGTCACTGCGGGGGGTGAGCGAACCACACAGACGGATGAGGTGGACCGAGGCAAGAACGACAAACGGCCGCGCGGCGCGGACAAATTGCGTCGGCGGCGTCCCGGCAGGTTCCGCGGGCCCCCCGGCCGCGGTTCTGAGGCCAGAACCTCCGGAGATATAGTATCGGCACCGAACTCCGGACTGCGAGACTGCCGGATCCGGAGACTGGGGAACTCCGAGGCTGCGGCGGTCTCGGCCATGGCACTTTCGGGCGATGGCAGTTTCGGCCTCGGGCAGTTTCGGAGATGGCCGTCCCGGAGCCCGGGACTCGTTCCAAACCTTCTCTTCCATTAGAGTGTCTAGGTGAGCATGACGCGCGGCCTCGACCTCCTTCAAGGCACCCTCGATCTCATCGTCCTCAAGTCGCTTTCCTGGGGACCGATGCACGGCTTCGGACTCGCGCGATGGATTCAGCACACGACCGAGGACCTTCTCCAGGTCGAGGAAGGGTCGCTGTATCCGGCGCTCTATCGCATGGAGAACAAGGGCTGGATCAAGGCGCAGTGGGCGCTCACCGAGAACGGGCGTCGCGCGAAGTATTATCGACTCACGGCGAGCGGACGGCGCCAGCTCGATGCGGAGTCGGAATCGTGGGCCCAGCTCACCGGCGCGATCGGAAAGATCATGGCCGCGCGGCGAGAGCCGGCGTGATCCCGGGCGACGACCGCGTTCCCGCGTGGCGCCGGTATGCGCGATTCCTCCGCGGGAATCCAACGCGCGACGTGGACGAGGAGCTCGACTTCCATCTGCAATCCACGATCGAGGAGCTGATAGCGGCGGGAATGTCGCGCGACGCCGCGCGTGACGCGGCGAAGCGAAAGTTCGGCGACGTCGATCGCATCGGGGAAACGCTGTACACCCTCAGCCGGCAGCGGGAGAAGACGATGCAACGAACCGAGTGGTGGCAGACGATCAAGCAGGACGTCGCGTTCGGCGTCCGACAACTGCGGAAGGCTCCGGGATTCACCGCCGCCGCGTTGGCAACGTTGGCACTCGGCATCGGCGCCAACAGCGCGATTTTTAGTGTCGTGTACAGCGTGATGCTCAAGCCGCTGCCGTTCGCGAACAGCGACCGCATCATCACCGTCGGTGAACGCACTGGCGCGAACGTCAATTCCGTGACCTTCGGGAATTACGCCACGTGGCGCGACAACGCGCACTCGCTCGCCGTCATTGGCGCGTTCTGGGGCGGCGGCGATCGAACGATGACCGGCCGCGGCGATCCGGCGCCGGTCAAGACGCTGTCGACGACGGGCAGCTTCTGGAACGTCGAGTTCATCCCGCCGGTGCTCGGCCGCTACTACAGCGCCGACGACGAGCGCCAGAGCGCGACACCGGTGGCTGTTGTGTCCGAGAGCTTCTGGCGCACGCGACTCGGCGGTGACTCGTCGATCCTCGGCAAACAGATCACGCTGGACGGGACCGATTACACGGTCGTCGGCGTCGCGCCGTATGATCACACCATCGGATGGCCGGCGGAGCTGGTCTGGGTGCCGATGAAGGTGCCGCCGGCACGCTGGAACGACCACAGCGATCACGAGCTGTCGGTTCATGCGCTGGTGAAGCCGGGTGTGTCGATCGACCAGGCGCGCAGCGAGTTGTCCGGGATCGAGCGGCGACTGGCCAAAGAATATCCCAACTCGGGGTTCGAGGACGTCGACGTCCATCGTTACGCCGACGACATGGTCGGACCGGTCAATCGCACGCTCCTGCTTACGCTGCTTGGCGCGGTGATGCTCGTGCTGCTCATCGCCTGCGCCAACGTCGCCAACCTGCTGATCGCGCGGGCGAAGACGCGGCGAGCCGAGATCGCGATTCGCGGTGCGCTGGGCGCCTCACGCGGCCGCATCGTCGGTCAACTGCTCGTCGAGAGCTTGATCCTCGCTCTCACCGGAGGTGTTCTCGGTCTGGCCGTCGCATGGGGCGGCGTTCGATTCCTGGTCACGAGTCCCGCGGGGATGGCGCGACTGCGCGATTCAACGCTCAATGGGGCGGTCGTGGCGTTCACGTTCGCCGTGGCGGTGGCCTGCGCGGTGCTCTTCGGCCTTTTGCCCGCCCTCCGCGCCGCGCGAACCGATCTTCAACAAACGCTGCGGGATGGCGGCCGCGAGGCGTCGGTGTCGGCGCGCGATCGCGTGCGTGGGTTGCTCGTCGTCGGCGAGCTGTGTCTCGTGCAAGTGCTGCTCGTCGGCGCTGCGCTCCTGATTCGGAGCGCGATGCTTGTGCAGGCCGTTCAACCCGGATTCGCCACCGACAATCTGTTGATCACCAACATCATGCTCCCGCCGCGGCGCTACGCCACGGCGCCCGGAGCGCTCGAGGCGGGCTTTCTCAGGCTGGATGAAGCGCTCGCCGCGATTCCGGGTGTGAAGTCGGTGGGGCGCACGTCGCTCGCACCGGTGCAGCGCGGCTGGCAGTGGAACTGCAACGCGATGCGTCCGGGGAGCAACGGCCACGACGACGGCGCCTTCGGCGCGAACATGCGCGGCGCCAATGCGGCGTACTTCGGTGCGATTGGGGAGCCCGTCATTCGAGGGCGCGCCTTCAACAATACGGACGTGGCCGACGGGCCGCCCGTCGCGATTGTCACGCGTGGGTTGGCGCACGATCTGTACGGCGACGCCGACCCGGTGGGGCAGCTGATCACGAGCTGCGCGTCGACGACCAACAGCGGACCGGTGTGGCGCACGATCGTCGGCGTGGTCGGCGACACGCACGCGAAAGGGAAGGCCGTCGATCCGCCGCGTGAGATGTACATGCCGAGCGCGCAGTGGCCGCAGAACTTCTCGATGGCATATCTGATTCGCGGTGCGCTCCCGGTTTCGACGCTCCTCCCGTCGATCCGCCGCGCGGTTGCAACGGTGGACCCGGATCTCGCGCTTTCCGGCACGACGACCATGGAGACGGCATTCTCCGATCTGCAGGCAAAACCGCGCTTCACGATGTGGCTACTCATCCTGCTCGGCGGAACGGGACTCGCGCTGGCGATCGTCGGCGTCTATGGCGTGATCGCGTACCTCGTCGCGCAGCGCACGCACGAATTCGGAGTTCGTATGGCCCTGGGCGCGCAAGGAGGGGCGTTGCAGTGGATGGTGCTCCGCGAGGGGATCGTGCTCGGCGTCGCAGGAGTCGCCGCTGGAACGGTTGTCGCGAGCGGGCTCGCGAGGTTTCTGGCGGCGCTGATGTACGGAATCACGACGCACGACGTGAAGACGTACGCCATCGTCGCGGCGCTCCTGGCGCTGGTGGCGGCGGTTGCGAGCTATGTGCCCGCCAGGCGGGCGACGAGGATCGACCCGCTCGAAGCGCTGAGAACCTGAACGGCCTTCTCCGCATCCGTATTTTCCAAGAGTATGCTGCAGCTACTCAGGAACAATCGGGTTCCGGCCTCCGCCGTTTCGTCGGAACAGGCACAAACGCACGACAACAGCCCGGAGCTTCTGGACGCCTACTCGACCGCCGTCGTGGGCGCGGTCGATCGGGTCGCGCCCGCGGTAGCGCATCTCGAGATCTCGTTGAACGCTTCTCCGGGTCGTCGCACGCGCGGACGCCGACCGCCGGATTCCGAACGCACTGGTGCCGGTTCGGGTTTCGTTTTGACGCCCGACGGGTTCATTCTCACGAACAGTCACGTCGTCGAGAACGCGTCGACGATTCGTGCAACCTTCGCCGACGGCGAAAGCCATACGGCGGAGTTGGTCGGCGTCGATCCGGACACCGATCTTGCGGTGGTTCGCGTCGATGTTCCGTCGCTGGTCGCCGCGTCGCTCGGCGACTCATCGCGCCTGCGTGCGGGGCAAGTCGTGATCGCGATCGGCAATCCGCTCGGCTTCTCATCCACCGTGACGTCCGGCGTCGTCAGCGCGCTCGGTCGCACGATGCGCTCGCAGTCGGGACGTCTGATCGACGGGGTGATTCAGACGGACGCGGCGCTCAATCCGGGGAACTCCGGCGGTCCGCTGGTCGATTCGCGCGGGCAAGTCGTGGGGATCAACACGGCGATCATCGCCGGAGCACAGGGGATCTGTTTCGCCGTTCCGGTGAACACGGCGCGCTTCGTCATTCCGCAATTGATTCGCCACGGACGTGTGCAGCGCGGATGGATCGGCGTGAGCGGCCAGACGATCACGCTCTCGCGGCGGCGGGTCCAAATCAGCCATCTGGACAGTGCCGCCGGGGTGTTGATCACGGCGGTGATGCCGAACAGTCCGGCCGAGTCGGCGGGGCTGCGCCCGCGCGACATCGTCGTCGAGCTGGCCGGCACGAGCGTCGCCAGCGTCGACGACCTGCAACGCCTCCTCGCGCAGGAGCGGATCGGGAAGACGGTTCCGATCACGATCGTTCGAGACGGAGCCCGGCGGATTTTCCCGATCATTCCGGCCGAGAATCCGGCGCGCTAGTTTCGCGCCGACAAGACGGAGATCGGAGAGAACGATGTCGCGCGCGTTCGTGAACGAAGACGCCGGGGGAGGGCCGGGGAAGCAGTACGTCCTTCCCACACGCGACGATCCGTCGTTCGACGCGGTGGCGGCGGAGGTGCTGCTCGAGGCCGCGCGCGAAGGTGAAACGGCCAGCGCCGAACAAGCCACCGGATACTATTGGGGCGAACCCAAACTGCACGAGCACGTGCGGCGGATTCGCGCGCGCGCCGAGGCGAGCGGCGACGACCGGCTCGAGTCGCTGGCGCGCCGATTTCTGCGTTAAGCCGGCCGTTCGCGGATCATCAGCAGCGCCGGTCCGTCGGGCGTGTCGACTTCACCCACGCGACGAAACCCAGCCTTCTCATACGATCGAATCGCGCGCGCGTTGGTCGGGCTCGGATCGGTCTGCACGTGCGTGGTCGTCGGATCCTCGAACAATCGGTCGACGAACGCACGTACCATCGCCGAGCCGATTCCCTGGTTCAGCCGCGCCTCGTCGGCGAGAAACTGATCGATGCCGAGAACGCCGGGATCGCGCTCGTCCGGCCACCAGCCGTCGCCTGAGTACGCGGCGACGTACGACTGTATGAAACCAATCGGCGTGCTGTCGAGATGCGCGATGTAGGCGCGCGGGAACGACGGGTCGTCCGCGTTCCCCAAATACTCTTCGCGCACTTCCTCCATCGATGGCGTCGGCGTCCACACGGCCGCCACGTGCGGGCGGCTCAGCCACTCGTGCAGCATTGGAACGTCGGACGTCGTGAGAGGTCGGAACAAGAAATTCATGTGACGCGAATCAATGCCGTCAGACCGGCCGTTCTCCTTTCACCGTGACCCGGTTTCCTTTTCTCTCATTGGGCCAGTAGTCCCAGATCGCCATGTGCTGCGTGCAGCGATTGTCCCACAACGCGACGTCGTTCTCGCGCCAGCGAAAACGGGTCTGGTACCAGGGGCTTTCGGCGTGGTTGAACAGGAACTGGAGAACTGCCTTGCTCTCGTCCTCCGGCAAGCCTTCGATCCGCGTCGTGAACGTCCGATTCACGAACAGCGACTTCCTCCCCGTGTCGACGTGCGTCCGGATGATCGGGTGGACCGCGGTTGGGTAGACTTTGCCCGCGTCTTTCACACCCCGATCGGAGTAGCGGCCCCGGTAGATGTGCTCGGACTCGTGCACCGCGCATAAGCCCTCGAGGTATTGTTGCATGCGCGGAGAGAGGTCGTTGTAGGCGGCGTACATGCTCGCGAAGAGCGTGTCGCCACCAGACGGCGGGAGCAGATGGATCTGAAGGATCGAGCCGAGCGGCGGCTCCACGTCGCACGACACGTCCGAATGCCAGAACTCGCCGTTGGCGATCTTCGAGTCCTTGTGTGCGTGGATCACGAAGACCTCGGGATGACCCTCCATATGCGGCGCGGCAGGGTGGAAATGCAGCGGGCCGAAGCGCTTGCCGAACGCCACGTGTTGTTCCGGGGTCATCGGCCGCTGGTCGCGGAAGAAGATCACCGCGTATTCGTGGAACGCGTCGAGGACCTCGTTCCACTGATCGTCGGACAGCGGCTGCGTAAGGTCCACGCCGCGAATCTCGGCGCCGATGACCGGCGAGCAGGGCGTGACCTGAATGGTTCGATAGTCCATGGGAGCTAGTATGGCCGACGGTCGAAAGGGACGGAAGGACGAGGGCGGAACGGCTGGCGAAACCGCCAGATCGGCGCTTTCGTACAGGCGTCAAGCGACTCCGGTCCGCGACGAACACCAACGGAGAAATCGGCGATGAAGGACATTGTCCTCGTGCTCGGCCTGGCGTGCCCGCCCGTAACCATCCTGCTGGGGACGCTGTGGATCATGGCCCTCAAGCGCGCGCAGCGAGCCGAGACGATGCTCGATCGCATGATGCTCACGCAGCAGATCCGCGGCGAAGCGAAGGATCCGAACTCACGCGTGATGGACGCGCTGGATTCGCTCGCGATCGAGGTCGAGCGCATCTCGGAGGCGCAGCGGTTCACCGCGCGCATCCTCGCCGACCGTCACGACGCGCCCGCGCGGCCGTCGTCGCTGCCATCGACGGTCATCACGCCGCACTAGCCGCGACGCGGCTCACTCTTTCGCGGGGCGCGGAATCCAGCTCACGCGCATCTGATCGAGCAGCCCTTGTTGGCGCTCGGTCAGTTGGCTTTTGATGCGGACCATGAGCGTCATCTGTGTGAGCTTCATGTCGCGCTCCAACGTCAACACGCGACCGACCTCGTCAAGCACGCTGGGCTCGTCGGGCGTGAAGACCTGCAGGAGACGCTGCAGCTTCTCCACCTCGGCGC
The DNA here is from genome assembly GCA_036003045.1 of Gemmatimonadaceae bacterium. Lineage (NCBI taxonomy): Bacteria > Pseudomonadati > Gemmatimonadota > Gemmatimonadia > Gemmatimonadales > Gemmatimonadaceae > Gemmatimonadaceae bacterium. Next base: position 551 of record DASYSS010000098.1, on the reverse strand, counting down.
TCATCTTGAACTGAACGTCGACCACCTTGGCCTGCGCCTCCTTGACGGCGTCTTGAATCGCCGAGCGTTGCTTGTCGGTGAGCCCGAGGGCCTCTTGGTTGCCCATCACCAGTTCCGGCGGATAGAGAAAACGCGCGAGAGGGTCAGCGGCCGGTGGCGGGGCGACCGTCGGCGACAGGTTTCCTGGAACGTTGCGGGCGGCCGGCGCCGGCACGGGGACGCAATCGCTCGCCGCAGGCGCGATGGGCCTCCCATCGACGACGTATATCGGGCATACCGCCACGCCCGTCTGAGGCGGGCGCGCCGGTGCGGGCTGCTGCGCGGCCGCCGCGCTCGTCGCGAGCGTGACTACGAACGGGATGAGCGTGGTACGCATGATCAATCTCCTTTGCGCCAGAGCGTGGACGCCGTCGCGCCGTCGAGAACAGATGAGAGAAGCGGAGGTGGCGAGAGCACGATGTGCCCGCTCACGGGAACGAGACTGCTGGTCGGCGACTGCCAACTGATGATCGACTGGGCCGCCGCGTCGTCGGTCGCGAAGAATCGTTGAG
>DASYSS010000097.1 GCA_036003045.1 Gemmatimonadaceae bacterium | reverse complement strand
CACCGGCGCCACGGCCAATCCCGACGCGTGGACCCGCAGCATGTTTTTCGCGGGCTTCGATCTGCAGGCGGCGTGGTACATCCGCGGGCTCAAGGCGCTGACCGGCGTCGAGGCCACGTTCCGGTTCGCGGTCCAAGAGACTTATCCGCCGTACGCGCTCTCGGTGATCGGCTTGAATCCCGACGCGTTGCTCCTCGCCGAAAAAAAGTGCCTCTACGCGCTCGACAAGTGGCGCGAGGCGCGCGCCTCGGGGAAGTGGACCGGCTATCCGAGGCGGACATGCTACGCGACACTCCCGCCGATTCACGAAAGTTGGTGGCTCGAAAAGGAGATGACGACGTGACGGCGAACGCGCTCGCCCTCCCTGACATCGCGACAGCCACGCTGCCCGCGACGTACGAGCGCGCCAAGGAAGCACTCGCCACCTGCGAACGTATCGACGAGTGCAAGGATTGGGCGGACCGGGCCGCGGCGCTCGCCAGCTACGCGAAGCAGGCCGACGACGACACGCTGCACCGGCTCGCGACGCGCATCAGTTCGCGCGCGATCCGTCGCGCAGGCGAACTCCTGAAAACGTTTCAATCAGCGGGCGGGCGACCGCCGAAAACTACCAACGGCGCCGACGGCAGTTATTCACAGCGCAAGGCGGCCGACGACGCCGGGATGTCTGAGCGACAGGAACTCACCGCCGTGCGCGTGGCGAACGTGCCCGCCGACGAATTCGAGGCCCTCGTCGAGAGCGACAACCCGCCGACCGTGACGGCGCTCGCCGAGAGGGGCAAGACGCCCGGCGCCGCGGTGCCCGAGAAATTCAAAGCGGCGACACACCTGCTCGGCATTTGTCGCGAGCTGAAATTGTTCGCGGGCGAACACGACGCCGCCCTTGTCGCCGACGCCATCTGCGACCACGAAGCTGTGTCGATCCGAGAGGCGGTCGCTGTCGCGGGGCCATGGCTGGAACACCTGCTGGTGCGACTACAGGAGAAGTATCCATGCTGAGGAAGTACACGCCCGACGATCTCAACGGGGAAATCGACAGACAAATCGACGCGGCCCACGATCGCGATCAACCTGCGCACCCAGGATGGATCACGCACGCGATTTGCCGCGAGCACGTCAGCGGCCTTGCGTGCGACGCAGATCAATCCGAGGCGCTCGAACCTCTCGACGTGGCCTATTGGCGCTACGGCGGCTACACGAACACGCGTCACGCCGTGACGGCCCGGATCAACCAACGCGAGCGAGACAGCGGAGCGGACCCGCGCGCGGGCGAGCGCCAGCCTTTCCTCCCCGGCTACGAATTCCTTCAACGTCGCTACGTCATCGTCCGCGACGGCGAGTACGTCGAGGTGGACACCGACAAGATGACCGTCGAGGAGCTGCTCGCAAAGGCCGATCAGTACGACGCGAACGCGACAACGATGTCGCGGCACGCCGAAGAATTGCGCCGCTACGCGGCCCAACGAGCGAAGGACGCGACGGCCTGATGGCCTTCACCTTTCGGCCTGCCGTGCGCGAGAACGTGCCGCTCCTCATTGGTCTGTCGGGCGGGACCGGCAGCGGAAAAACGTACACCGCGATGCGCCTCGCGAAAGGGATCGCCGGCGATCGGCCGTTCGCCGTCCTCGACACCGAGGCGAGCCGCGCGCGCGCCTACGCCGATCTGTTTCGTTTCGATCACGGCGACCTGACGCCGCCGTTCACGCCTGAGCGGTACGGCGATGCGATCCACGCCGCCGACGAAGCGCACTACCCGGTGATCGTGGTCGATTCCACGTCGCACGTGTGGGCGGGCGACGGCGGCGTCCTCGATTGGCAAGAGGCGGAGCTCGATCGGATGGCGGGCGACGATTGGAAAAAACGCGAAGCCTGCCGCATGGCCGCGTGGATCAAACCGAAGATGGCGCACAAGCAATTTGTGCAGCGCCTCCTCCAGCTGCGCGCGCACCTGATTCTCTGCTTCCGCGCCGAGCCCAAGATCGAAATGGTCCGCGGCGAGGGCGGCAAGATGGAGATCCGCGAGAAGCAATCGCTCACCGGGCTCAACGGCTGGATTCCG
>DASYSS010000096.1 GCA_036003045.1 Gemmatimonadaceae bacterium | reverse complement strand
AGAGTGGCTGACTGCGAAGGTGACAAGGCGGGGACGGGCGGCTATACTTTTCGGACTGATTTCGACGGGACGTAGCGCAGTCCGGTAGCGCACCTGAATGGGGTTCAGGGGGTCGCGGGTTCAAATCCCGCCGTCCCGATTTTCCAACGATCGATGTAGTAAGGTCGACTTCGACTGACACGACGACGCTAGTGCAGTCGCAAGACGAGATCTCCGTGCGCGCGTTCGTCGCCGGAGCACAGGCGAGTATCGCCGACTTCGATAGCGGGCGACGGCTGCTCGCCCAGGCGCTCATGACGATCGACGAGTATCGAGCTGGGAGGACGATCGCGTCCGACATCCTCGCGGCGCGCTACGGAAGTCTCGCTTCGCTGGCCTCTTGCGTGATCTGCCCACACGCTAGGCTGCGCCGCCATTTGAGCTGTTGCTTGAGCGGTGCAGTCGACCCAGGTACCTTCCAACGCGCGGTCAACACGCAACCTGCGGATATGTCGACGGCCTTTTCTCGCGTCCTGATACGCCTCCTTACGGTGGCGTTCCTGCTGCTCCTTGGGAGCGGCAAGGATGGGCGCGCGCGCATCCCGCAGCACAGGGATGGCCACACCACCCGAGGTATCGCGACTGCGAGCCTCAGCGTTGCGCCGGCGACCACGCGTGGAAAGGCCGGCGTCGATTCTGCCCCGCCGCAGCTGGTGGCATCCGAAGCGAATCTGCGCAACGGCCCAGCTCAATCGGCGCCTGCGCCAACTCGCATTCACTCGTGGTCGTGCTCGTGCGAGCGCACGAGCGCCCGGTCCGCCCGGCCACCTCCGTTCCAAGCCTGAAGACCGACTGAACGATCGCGGGCCGCGCGCTGCGTGCCCTGCGCGATCGCGCTGTCCGCGAACCCGTCGCGGCAGTGGATTCTTTCACGTCCGATCTTTCAGACTGGAGCAGCCCGCATGCCCCCGAGGTACCGTGTTCTCACAATCGTGGCGCTCTGCCTAGCGTCTATTTGGGCACTCTTTCCCCGCAACGAGACCATCCGATATCGTGGCGCCGACGGCCTCCTCCACGCGGACACGTCGCGAAGGATCCCGCTCCGCAAGGGTCTCGATCTGCACGGAGGCATCTATCTCGCGCTCGAGATCAACGACTCGAAACACGCAATTCCCGCGTCGCAGCGCGGTGAACTGATCGACCGGGCCCTCCGGAGTGTGCGCAATCGCATCGACGCATTTGGCGTCTCCGAGCCGGTCGTGCAGAAGGAGGGCGATCGCATCGTCGTCGAGATCCCGGGGATCCAGAACCCGGAGCGCGCGCAGCGACTCGTCGAGCAGCAGGCGTTCCTGCAGTTCCAGACCACGGACAAGACGCACGCATTGGAACGCGCTCTGCCCCGGTTGGACCAGATCGTGAAACAGCGGGGTCTCGCTACATCGACGGACACGTCGGCCAACGGCCAGACTCCTGCGGCGGCCAAAGGACTTCAGGGCCTTCTGACAAGCGACACGTCCGAGAAGGCGGGCGCCTCTGCGGCGAACAAGGACTCGGTAGCGAAAGACTCGCTCAAACTGCCGACCGGCGGCGCGTTTTCTGGCCTGCTCCAGCAGGGTGGCATTCCGGGGCAGTTCTACATCCAAGCGGACAAGATCCCGACGCTCGAGAAGTTCCTCGCTGACTCGACAATCAACGCAGCGCTGCCGCCGGGGAAGGTGTTCAGGCCAGGCGTGGATTCCGTGTCGCTGCAAGGCACGTGGTACAAATCGTGGTATGTGCTCGACGCCAAGCCGATCATCACCGGCGAGTCGCTCAAGGACGCACGTCCGCGCCAGGATCCGACCGAGGGCACGACCGTCCAGTTCGAGTTGGACCCGGGAGGGGGACGCCAGTTCCTGACGCAGACGGGTAAGCACCTCGGTGAGTACATGGCCATCGTGCTCGACGACCGCGTCATGAGCGTGGCCGCCATCCAGGGTGTGATCGAAACGCACGGGCAGATCACGATGGGCGGCCAGTCGCTGGCCGCCGCGCAGGACCTGGCGCTCGTCCTCCGTGCCGGCGCGCTCCCGGTGCCGCTCCGCGTGGCCGAGGTGCACAGCATCGGTCCGAGCCTCGGTCAGGATTCGATCAACCAGGGCATTCGGGCGATGGTGATCGCTGTGGCGTTCGTCGTCATCATCATGATCGTGTACTATGGCTTCTCGGGCATGCTCGCCGTCGGCGGTCTCGCGCTCTACGTGCTCTACACGCTCGCGGTGCTTGCCGGCTTCGATGCGGTGTTGACGCTGCCCGGAATCGCCGGCTTCGTGCTGTCGATTGGTATGGCCGTCGACGCCAACGTGCTGATTTTCGAGCGCATTCGCGAAGAGTTGAATCGCGGCAAGACGGTGCGCACGGCCATCGACGAAGGCTTCCGTCACGCAATGCCGGCCATCGTCGACTCGAACGTGTCGACGATCCTCACCGCTGCGGTCCTGTACCAGTACGGCACTGGCCCGGTGAAGGGCTTCGCCGTCACGCTGATCGCCGGGATTGCCGCCTCGCTCGTCACCTCGATCTTCGTGGTGCGGACCTTCTACATCCTGTGGCTCAACCGCTCGCGCGGCGCCCAGACGCTGAGGCATCTGAGAGTTCCCACGCTGCGCATTCTCCACGCCACTAAGTACGACTTCATCAAGCACTGGAAGACGGCGGCGATCGGCACGATCGCGTTCATCCTGCTCGGCTTCGGGCTGCTCGGCGTCCACGCGGCCCGGCACAATGGGCGGGCGCTGAACGAGAGCATCGAGTTCACGGGCGGCACGGTGGTCCAGCTGCGTTTCGCGCAGCCGCCCAACGCCGACGCGGTTCGCGCCGCCGTCGACCAAGCGGGCTTCCCGGGAGCCGAGGTGATCACCTTCGGCGCCGCGAACGACTACCAGATCAAGGTGCAGCAAAAGGCCGGAGTGGCTGCGGCGGCGAACGCCGACAGCGTGGCGGCGCAGATCATCTCGGTATTCCAGAAGCGCGCGCCAGGCAACTCCGTGCAAAAGCAGCGCGCCGAGGCGGTCGGCTCCAGCGTCGGCTCCGAACTGACGACGAAGGCGATCACCGCGATCATCATCTCGTTCATCGTGACGCTGATCTATTTGGCGTTCCGGTTCGAGTGGCGGTTCGGCGTCGCAGCAACGCTCGCGACGATGCACGACATCTTCACGACGATGGCCTTCCTGGCCATGATGCGCCTCGAGATCTCGCTGACCGTGGTGGCCGCGATCCTCACGGTGATCGGTTACTCGTTGAACGACACGATCATCATCTTCGATCGCGTGCGTGAGAACCGGAAGACGCAGCGCAAGGAATCGCTGCGCGACGTGCTGAATCGCTCGATCAACGAGACGCTGCCGCGCTCCGTGCTGACGCATATGACGGTGCTCGCTGCCACCCTCGCCCTGCTGATCTTCGCCGGCGAGGTGATCCGGCCGTTCTCGTGGATCATGGCGTTCGGCGTGTTCACCGGTACGTTCAGCTCGGTCTACGTGGCGGGCGCGATCCTGCTCTGGATCGAGCACAAGTGGCCGCGCGCGACGGCCGCCGAGAGTACGGGGGCCGGCGAACCGCGAACGGCGCTCGGATCACCTCATCGGTCTGAGCGCGTACCTCACTCCCTGACTGCGTCGCCGGCAATACGATCGATTCCCGGCCACGAGGCGGCATTGTAGCGCGCCAACGTCCGGAGGTATCGCTCGCCGTCGTCGCCATGTTTTTCCCGGACAGCCGCCGCCGCACGCACGACTGCGGACTCGTCGGCATACGGGATCGCGAGGTCGTCTCGCAATTCCCCGTTCTCGTGTGGGACGCCCGACGCGTCGAGAAAGGTGATCTGAATGGACGGCTCGAGCTCGACATATAAGAGGTGAAGAAGGTCGAGCTCGTCCGTTGCACTCTGCGCGTTGAGGCGGACGACCTCCGCCGCCAACCGATCGGGGGACCATGATCGGAGCGTCACGACGCGAAATCCACCGGGGCGAGACGCCATACGCTGGACATACAACTCACGAGCCTGGGGACTCGACTTGATGAAGTGCGTCATCAAGGCGAGCCGACGCGCGGGTGCCAGCGAGCGATAGGGAGAGACGGGTTTGGCCATCGCGAACACTAGCGGATCTGACCCATAAACCCGAAACCGGCGCATCTTCTGAGGAGAGACGAAAACAAATTCACGCCCTCTCACGCCTCCTTGTGCGTGGTCTTGATCAAGAGCTGGAGCTTCGCGCGACGCGGCAGAGAGCTCCGCACCGGTCTCTCCCCAAACCCTCGCCGCCCGCCCGAGCTCGACCACCGCGAGGACTCGCGTGGTGCCGGGCGATAGGCCCGTCACCACGCTCTCATCGGCAATGAGCTAGCCTCTCTTACCACGGAGCCGGCTGGTCGCCTCCGAAAGAGCAGGCGCTGCGCTGACCGGCTGCGCCGCTGCCGGCTGAACCGGTGACGGCACAACGTCGGCGAGCGTCGCGACGACGGATGTCGCCGGACCCCTCGCCGCCGCGTCGATCGACGTGCTCGTCGGCGCGCTCGCCTTGCCGCCGAACCGCTTGGCCGCCGTCCACTGGCCAAGCAACGCGAGGTTGCCCTTGATGAGCGGCTCGACGAGGGAGTCGAGCACTTTCACCGCTTGGCGACCGCGTCGCCTCGGCGTCGAGGCCGATCGTCGCGCCGCGCCGAGCGGCGCCGTTCAACGTTCGGCTCGTCAGCGAGTTGCTCAGCGCGTCCGACGCCGGCTGCGGCTGCTCGACGAAGTCGGGCGGAAGACCCCGGATGAAGACAAGGATGCACAGCTCGCGGTGCGCGTGCACGCGAGCGCGCGTGCGTTGGCAAAGCGTCTCGTCAAAGGCAGGCAGCGGGCGGACGACATCGCGCAGGACATGGCGCTGGACTTCTTGAGGCGGATCCGCGCGGGTGCCGCGATTCGGCCGGAACGTGTCGACGCGTACGTCGCGACCATCGTCATGCGCCGACGGAGCGACATGCGGCTGCGGCGCCGGCGCGCGGGTGCACGGGATTGGACATTCCTGGGCGAGATCTCAGCAGGCCGGCGCGCTTGGATGAATCCGGAGGTCCAGTGGGAGGCGCGAGAGTTGGAAGCGCTGTACCGCCGAACGCTTGATTCTCTGCCGCCGCGCTGCCGCCAAGCCTTCGTCGCGGTGAGGGAGGACAGCCAAACGTACGCCGAGGCCGCCCGAACGCTCGGCTGCTCGGTGAAGATGATCGCCAAGCATGTGACGCGAGCGCAGCGGGTGTTCCGCGCCGTATTGCGCGAGCGGGGCATTGCCGTGCCGCGCGAGAAGAGGAGAACCGGGTCTTGCGTCGCCCTTTCCAAGCCCCTGGCTTACTCGGAGCGCAATGCCGCGAGTGAATCTGCTCATGTCAATCGCCGTGCGATGATTTTGGTGTAGCGCGACTAAAACCGGTGCGTCTTTTTGCGCCCCACCGGTGCGTTCAGGTTCAGATTTTGGACGGCAGCGTCCGACAGGCCTCGGCTGGCGAGCGCCTCGGTCGTCCACTGGAAGTCTTCGGGAAGCCGCACCTCGTACGCGAGTGATGCGCGCGCGACACGCGTGAGCCGCACATTGCGGTCGAGAAAATTGACGTTGCTCTGCAGGTTTGGCGCCGCGCTTGTAGGGGAGGCCGCCGCCACCGCCGAGACGTTGAGCGATGACGAGCTATGTCACCTAGTCCGGGCAATTCTCGATCTGTACGTGAAAGCCGCCGTATGCCAATGACGGATTAGCCGCTGATGACGGCCCATTGGCCCGACTGACAAAGACACTTAGACAATTAAACGCGCCGGACTTACGTCCCAAGTTGGCGAGTGACGGCGGATATTAGACCCGCTATGGGGCCGCGGTCCTCCGCCCAGCGGAAGGAACGCGAAGTTCAGGAAGTTCGCGCCCAAGGTACTGTTCCACCGGCGCCGGTTTGTTCGTGTCCCGAGTCATCGGTCCAAGTGCTCGCGCGTTCGCGAGAGCGCTGTCGACGGATGTTCCACGCTCCTTGATGAGGTAGGCGGCCCACAGGTGCCGCGCGCGCCAGCCCACCGCGCAGTGCAGCAGCACCTTCCCCTTGGTGCGGCCGAGCGCGTCGCTGAACTGGGTCACCGTCCCCGGATCAAAGGGATGGTCCGTGTCCCCGCTCGGAAGAAAGACGTACGTCATCCCGAGTCGAGCGGCGAGGGCCGGTTCGTCGAACGGTACGGTTCGCATCTCCTCCGGCGTTCGAAGATTGACGATTGTCGTCACTCCGAGATCGTGCATTCGGCGGAGTCCCGCTTCGTCAGGCTGCCCGCTGATGAAGAGATCGTCGCCGATCCCAGCCAGACTATGCGAGAACTCATCTGCGTTGAAGAGCATCACGGGGGTGGGGAGTCCCCGAGCGGGACTCTTCCCGGTGAAACGCTGCGATACCGCAGTCGACGGTGCCGAGATCACGCCCGTGGCCAACAAGAGCAAAAGGACGGCGCGCATAAACAGAGCTCCGAGATATGAGTGGCGCGGCATCATTCGGATCGCAGGGCAACGACGGGATCGACACGCGATGCCCGCCTTGCTGGAATCCATGCCGCCGCGAGGCCCGCCCCGCATAGCACGACGGTGATCGCCACAAACGTGACCGGATCGCCGGGCGACAGCTCGAACAAGAACGTTCGCAATAGGCGCGTCGCCGCCAGCGCGCCCGCCAGCCCGATGACCGCTCCCGTGGCGAGTAGCCTCATTCCTTCCCCAATGATGAGCCCCTGTACTCGCCACCGCTCCGCGCCGAGCGCGATTCGGACGCCGATCTCGCGCGTCCGCGCCGTAACGGCGAACGACACGACGCCGTAGATACCGATCGCCGCCAGCGAAAGCGCTACGATCGCGAACGCCGCCAGCAGCACCGCGCGGAACCGCGCCTCCGCCGTCGCGCTCGCCGTGCGCTGCGTCATCGTCAACATGTCGTAGACCGGCACCTGCGGCGCCACATCGTGCACGGCGTGCCGGACCTCGTTGCCGATCGACGCGGGATCTCGCGACGATCGAATGAAAAAGAAGACACCCGGCGTTGGCGTTTGGGCGAGGGGGAGATAGGCGGTCGGTCCGGGCGCCGAGTCCGGGCGCTGACGCACGCCGCCGACGATGCCGATCACCTCGTTCTCGATGTTGCTTCCGATGAACACGCGCTTGCCGATCGGGTCGTCGCTTCCAAAAAACTTCTTGGCCGCCGCCTCATTCAGCAGCACCACCGCCGGCGCTCCCGCACGGTCGTCCGCAGTGAAGAGACGGCCTCGCTTGAGTGGTACGTGCATCGCCGAGAACCAGTTCGGCGTGACCGGGTTCATGCCGATCAGCAGATTCATGTCGATCTGGCTGCCGGTTTGCGCGGCGTCTGCACGCCTGAAGACCCATTGGCCGCACGGCGCGCCGCTCAGCGGCACGCAACCACCGAGCGTTGCGTCCTGGACTCCGGGAACCGCGCGAACCCGGCCGAGGATCTCGTCGTAAAATCCCGGAATCGAGTCGCGCGCGATCAGGCCAGGCGGCGGTGTGGCGCGAAACGTCAACATCTTGCCGGCGTCGAACCCCACGTCCGTCGACAGGAGTTTCGCCAGGCTACGCACCATGAGACCCGACCCGCCGAGCAGCACCAGCGCGAACGCCACTTCCGCCACCACCAGCGCTCGCCGCCCAACGCCGCGAGTGACCGAGCGGCGGTCATCTTTGAGAATGGCGCCCAGTGATTCGCCCGACGCCCCAAGCGCCGGTGCGAGCCCGAACGCCACGCCGACGAGCACCGACACGACGAACGTGAACGCCAGCGCGCGCTGATCCAGCACGATAGACGAGAACGACACGGCCCCAAATGCACCCGCGCTCAGGTTCGTCGCTCGTCCAACGGCGGCTGGATCGATCGAGCCAAGCGCGCGTGCACCGGCCCAGGCCACGGCAATGCTCGCCGCGCCGCCCAAGAGCGCGAGCAAGAAACTCTCCGTCAAAAGAAGCCGAACCAGCCGGGAACGGCCTGCACCGATCGCCACGCGGATCGCGATTTCCCCACGCCTGGAGCTCGCGCGTCCCAGCAGCAGACTGGCCACGTTGACGCACGCGATGAGCAGGACCAGCCCGACCGCGCCAAACAGCACGAACAGCGACCGCTTGATCGCCGGATCGAGACGCACATCGTCCAGCGGCGAAGCCGTCATCTGCCAATTCAGGCGGCCCATCGGATTCGGATACGCAGCCGCCACGCGAGCGCCAAGCGCTGATGTCGCCGCAGCTGCTTGTGATGCGGTGACATTCCGCAGGCGCCGGGCGATGATGACGAAATTGAAGAAGTTCACTCCCAGCTGCGCGTCAGGCAGCGTCGTCGCCGGCAGAAACACGTCTGCCTGCCCGGTCAGCCCGCGAAAGTCTTTCGGGCCGACGCCGATGACCGTCCACGGCTGGCGATCGATGTCGATGGTGCGACCGACGATCGACGGATCGCCGTTGAAGCGCCGTAGCCAGAGTGCGTATGAGATGATTGCTTCGCGCGGCGCGCCGGCGTGCGCGTCGAGCGCGACGTCGAAGTCCCGGCCGCGCGACGGCGACAGGCCTAGCACGCGCAGGTATTTCGCCCCGACATGTTCGCCGGCCACCCGCTCGACGTCGCCGCTCGTCAGGCTGAACTGCCCGAAGTTGTAGGCTGCCAGGTCTGCGAAGCTCCGCTGCCCGTCGCGAAACATCGTGAACATCGGGTAGGACCAGCCCATCTCGCTCTGCGACATCGCGCCGTCGGCGGGAATGAACAACGGAACCCGCATCAACTCCGTCGGCCGCGCGTACGGGAGCGGGCGAAGCAAGAGGACGTTGATGGCGCTGAAGATGGCGGTCGTCGCTCCGACGCCGATAGCCATCGTGAGCACGGCCACCGCCGTGAACCCCGGCCGCCGGGCAAGGCCCAGCGCGGCGTATCTCACGTCTTGCACCACGCTGTCGATCCATTCACCCAATCGCATGCGACGCTCCCGTTGCTGGGCGGACTCGTGCAGCCGGCGGCGCACGTCGTCGAGCGATGCGCCGAGACGCCTCACCGCTTCCGCGTGTGCCTCATCCGGCGACATGCCGCGCTCGATGAGATGCTCGACCCGATTCGCTAAGAGTGCCGCCAACTCGTCGTCGAGCTCGCGGGTCGCGGCTTGACCCGTCGCGGGTGGCACTCTGAACAGCCGGCGCACGCCCGGCCGAACATGGAAGCGCATGGCGCTGGACTCTACTTCGCCGTCTTCGCGCTGAGGATGGCGACGACCGCGTCGAGGTGATCGACGAGGCGGCTCGACTCCGCCTTGAGATGCTCCCGCCCGGCGGGCGTGATTCTATAGTACCTTGCCCGCCGCCCGTTCTTCGTCACCCCCCACTCGGCGGCAATAAGCCGGCGGTCCTCGAGCCGGTGGAGCGCCTGCAGCAGCGCCGCGTCCTCGACCTCGACGCGGCCGTCCGATCGCTGTTCGATCCAGGCCGTGATTTCGAAGGCGTGCATCGGCGACCACGACACGGTCTTGAGCACGATCGGATCCAGGGTTCCCCGAAGTAGCGCCATTGTCTCCTCTCCTCCTCGTATCTAAGGGTAGTACCTAGGGGGAGAGGCACGCAAGCGCCACATTTGTTCGGAGCGTGTCAAGTTCGTCGTCAGTGGCCGAGATGAGCGC
>DASYSS010000095.1 GCA_036003045.1 Gemmatimonadaceae bacterium | reverse complement strand
CGGTTGGTCGAGCGCGATGGTCGCGTCGGCGCCGAGGGCCGGGAGTGTCTCCAGCACGCGCGGATTCCGGCCGGCGGCGACGACGCGTCCCGCACCGAGGTGCTTTGCGATCTGGATGGCGAGCTTGCCGGCAACGCCGGTAGCGCCGAGGATCAGGACGGTCTCGCCGGGCTGGAGGTGGGCGCGCCAGACGAGCGGGAGCCACGACGACAGCGCCGGATTCGGCAACGCGGCCGCGGTGTCGTCATCGACGCCGTCAGGAAGCGGCAAGCACCGGACGCGCGATACGACCGTCTGTTCCGCCATCATCCCGTAGGGCGGCCGAGTGCCTCCGCAGAAGACGCGTGTGCCGTCATCGAGAGTTCCGACACCGTCGACGCCGACGATCGCCGGCAGTTCGCGATGGGCGTCGTAGTGCGACCCGTTCGCCATCGCCTTGTCGATGTTCTTGAGCGACGCGGCTCTTACGTGGACGACGACTTCCTTCTCGCCCGGCTGAGGATCGCGGAAATCTTCGTAATGCGGCGGACTACCGAGCGCGTGTAAGACGGCGGCCTTCATCGTTGGCGAGAATGCTAGCGCTTATCGGGCACTCCCTCCGACCCGGGGCGCGGGCTGGAAAGCCCGCGCCACACGTGGGAGATTGGCAGTCACCGCGCGGCAAATGGGCGCGTCGGAGGTCGGTTTGCCGTAGAGCGTCCGGCGCGAGATGGCTCCCGCGGGGTCGACGTCGACGATGAATCCGTGGGTGACGACGACGACGCTGATGTCCAGTTCCCTACTGAGCAGGCTGTCCTGCGCGGATGGGTCCTGCCATTCGCGCGGATGGGTGTGAACGACCGCAACGGTGTCGGCCGGAAGGTCGCCGTGAAACGTCGACGCGTCGCGTTCGTTCGTTGCCGGCCATAAGAAGCAGCCGAGGCTCCCGTCGGGTTTCATTGTCAGAAAGGCGGCCGGCTCGAGATCGCGCGTGTCGGCGAAGAAGACCCTGTCGAGAAGTTGCTGTCCGACGTCCGCGATGACGTCGCGCGAAACGCATGTCGACGCGCCCGCATGCTTCAAACAAATCGCGGCGAAGAGCAGCGCGGCAACCATGCCGCGCAAGGTGCGTCGCGTTCGTATGTGCCGCTTGCAAGGAATTGCGCGCGATGCAAACGACGCGTGGCGGATGCGTGACGCTTGCACGATTGAGAACGGCGTCGCACCATAAGCGATCATGAAAACGCTTTTCGATCCTGCCGATCGCAGTGCGCTCGAGGCGCGGATCCGCTCGCTCGGAACGGAGAGCCAGCGGCTGTGGGGGAAGATGAACGCGGCGCAGATGCTGTGTCACTGCGGGCGGCCGCTGGAGACGGCGGTCGGGGACAAGCCGATGAAGCAGGCGTTCATCGGGAAGATCATCGTGCCGTTCATTCGGAAGTCGATCTTCAGCGAAAAGCCGTTCGGCAAGAATGCGCCGACCGATCCGACGTTCGTGGTCGCCGACGAGCGCCAGCTCGATGCCGAGCGCGATCAGTTGCTCGGGCTCATCGACCGCTTCGTGGCGCAGGGGCCGGACGCCGCCGGGAAAGAGACGCACTCATTCTTCGGGAAGCTGAGCGGCGCCGAATGGGGGCAGCTCATGTACAAACATATCGACCATCATCTGCAGCAGTTCG
>DASYSS010000094.1 GCA_036003045.1 Gemmatimonadaceae bacterium | reverse complement strand
AGTCTCGTCGTCGCGACGGTGGCGAGCGTGGCGGCCGGCGCGGCGTGGAAACTCTTTCACGCAACGGCCGGCGCGCGCTGGTTTTTCGTCGGCGGACTCGCCGTCGGACTCGTAATCCTCTTCGCGAAATGACGACCGCCGCCCAACCTTCCCAGCCTCAGGCTCCGACGCCGATCGGCGAGCTCCCGTTTCGGACTCGTCTCGCGATCTTCATGCGCCTGCTCGCGATTCAGGGGTCATGGAACTACGAGAGCCTGCTCGGCAATGGCATCGGATTTTGTCTCGAGCCGGCGTTGCGGCTGTTCCCGGAAGGGATTCACTCGGCGCGCTTCAAGGCGGCGCTGGCGCGCGAAAGTCATTACTTCAACGCTCATCCGTATTTGGCGTCAGTCGCGGTGGGTGCGCTCGCGCGCGCTGAGCTCGACGGCGAGCCGCCCCAACGAATCGAGCGCTTCCGCACAGCTTTGTGTGGGCCGCTCGGCAGCGTCGGCGACCGGCTGGTTTGGGCGGGTTGGCTTCCGTTCTGCTCGCTTGCGTCGCTTGCCATCTTTGGACTGGGCGCCAGCGCGCCTGTGGTCGTCGGATTCTTTCTGCTCGTCTACAACGCCGGACACCTCGGCCTGCGCGCATGGGGACTGCGCACCGGCTGGAAGCACGGGCTGCGCGTGGCGTCGGCGCTCGGCAACCCGGTGCTGCGTCGTGGACCGGAGCAAATCGGACGGCTAGCCGCGCTCGCCACGGGTGTGGCGATTCCGTTGTCGCTCGGCCGGATCATCGGCCCCGGGCGAAATCTCCTTGGCGGCGTCCTCATCGCTGTCGCGGTCGGCGCGTTCGTCGTCGTGCGTCTGAAGGGTCGCATCGAAGGCTGGAGGCTCTCGCTCGGCGTGCTCGCTGCTTTCGTCCTCGTCTCGGTGATCGCCTAATGCCCGAACGCACCGTTCAGATCGTCAACCGCAACGGCCTGCACGCGCGGCCGGCCGCCGAGATCGTGAAGCTCGCCTCGAAATTCCAAGCCGAGATCACGATCGTGAAGGACGATCTCGACGTGAACGGCAAGAGCATCATGGGCGTGATGATGCTGGCGGCCGAACATGGATCCAGCATCACGCTGCGTGCCGAAGGTCCCGACGCGGCGCAAGCGCTCGACGCGCTGGCGACGCTCGTCGGCAACAAGTTTGGGGAGAGCTGAGTGGACAAGAAGCTCACCGGAATCCCCGCGTCACCGGGAATCGCCGTCGGCACGGTGCACCTCCTGCGATGGGAGGTGCCCGATGTGCCGCAGCGCATCATTCCCGACGACGCGATTCCGCGTGAGATCGCGCGCCTCCACGACGCGCGCGCGCGAGCCAAGGACCGCCTGACGACCATTCGCGACCGCGTCGAGCGCACGGCTGGGCCGCAGGAAGCGGCGATCTTCGACGTGCAGCGCGAGGTCCTCGACGACCGCGAGTTGATCGCCGGCTCCGAGGCGCTCATCCACCAGAATCTCTCCGCCGAAAAAGCGTTCGAGATCGTGATGCTCGAGTGGCGCGAGCGTTTCGCGCGCGCCGGACATCCGATGCTCCGCGAGCGTATCGGCGATCTGAAGGACGTCGAGATTCGCGTGCTGACGCTATTGCTCGACCTCCCGGACCACGATCCGGTGGACCTCCCGAAAGGCGCCAAGGCGATCCTGGTTACACACGACCTCACACCGAGTCTCACCGTGCAGCTCGACCGCGACGCGATCATCGCGATCGCGACCGACGCCGGCACGCGCACGTCCCATGTCGCGATCCTCGCGCGATCACTCGGACTTCCCGCGATCGTCGGTCTTCGCACGGCGACGCAGCAGTTGCAGGGCCACGAGACCGCGATTCTCGACGGATCCACCGGGCTCCTCGCCATCAATCCGACGCACTTCGAGATCGACGCGTACAAAGAGCGCGCGCGGCAGGAAGCCCTCGAGGAAGCGGATCTCCGTCACCTCGCCACGCTCGACGCGGTGACGACCG
The DNA here is from genome assembly GCA_036003045.1 of Gemmatimonadaceae bacterium. Taxonomy (NCBI): domain Bacteria; kingdom Pseudomonadati; phylum Gemmatimonadota; class Gemmatimonadia; order Gemmatimonadales; family Gemmatimonadaceae; species Gemmatimonadaceae bacterium. The sequence goes on along the minus strand of DASYSS010000094.1, from coordinate 22,482 downwards.
ACGGCGTTCGCATCACGCTGCGCGCGAACGTCGACTTGCCCGAGGAAGCGGACATCGGCGCGACGAGCGGCGCGGAAGGCGTGGGACTCATGCGCACGGAGTTCCTCGTCGTCGGCCGCGCGACGATGCCCGACGAAGACGAGCAGTACAAGGCGTACAAGCGCGTCGTCGAGGCGTTCGGCGGCAAACCCGTCGTCATCCGGACGTTCGACATCGGCGGCGACAAGCTGCCGGTCGGCGGATTCCCGAGCGAGCCGAATCCGTTCCTCGGCTGGCGCGCGATCCGCATGTGCCTCGACCAGCCCGAGTTGTTCAGCGTGCAGCTGCGCGCGCTCCTTCGCGCCGCCGTTCACGGCGACGTGCGAATCATGTTGCCGCTCGTCGTGACGGTCGACGAAGTGCGCCAAGCGAGGAAGCTCCTCGACGAGGCGGCGGCCGAGCTCGAGGCACGTGGGGCGAAGTTCCGCCGCGACGTCCCGCTCGGCGTGATGATCGAAACACCCGCCGCGGCCGTCGCATGCAACACGTTCGTCGACGACGTCGCCTTCTTCAGCATCGGTACGAACGACCTGGTGCAGTACACGCTGGCCGTCGACCGAGGCAACGCGAACCTCGCGATGCGCTTCACGCCGTTGCATCCGGCGGTCTTGCGTCTCATTCGTCGCACCATCTTCACCGCCGACCAACATCTGCTCGACAGCGCCGTCTGCGGCGAGATGGCGTCGCAGCCGCTCATGGCGTTCGCGCTCATCGGGCTCGGCGTGCGCCAGCTGAGCGTCGCGCCGCGGTCGGTGCCGCTGGTCAAACGAATCGTGCGCAGCATCTCGGTCGCCGCCGCGCAGGAGGCCGCGAACGCCGCCGCCGACGCCGCGACGGCGACCGAGTCCGAAGCGATTCTACGCGAGCGTCTGGCCGAAGTGATCGGTCACGACGCCGCGGCCGACTGAGGTCAGTCATGCCCGATCGACGGCTGTTCACCTCCGAGTCGGTCACCGAAGGACACCCCGACAAGATCGCCGACGCGATCTCCGACGCGGTTCTCGACGCGATCCTGACCGACGATCCCGACGCGCGCGTCGCCTGCGAGACGCTGGTCACGACCGGCCTCGCGTGCGTCGCCGGCGAGATCACGACGTCGACCTACGTGCACGTGCCCGACATCGTGCGCGCGACGATCGAGCGCATCGGGTACACCGACGCGTCGTTCGGCTTCGACTCGCACACGTGCGCCGTGCTGAGCACGATCGACCGGCAGTCGCCCGACATCGCGCGCGGTGTCGACACCGGCGGAGCCGGCGACCAGGGGATGATGTTCGGCTACGCGAGCGACGAGACCGAAGAGCTGATGCCGATGCCGATCATCCTCGCGCACCGGCTCACGCGCGCTCTCGCCGAGCGTCGGAAATCCGGACACATTGCCTGGCTGCGGCCCGACGGCAAGTCGCAGGTCACCGTCGCCTACGAGGACAATCTCCCCGTTGCCGTCGAGACGGTCGTCGTCTCGACGCAGCACGCACCGGACGTTTCGGCGCGCGAGGTCCGCGACACGATCATCGAGCAGGTGATCGAGCCGGCGATTCCCGCCCAGCTGCGCGATCGCAAGATCACCTACCACATCAACCCGACCGGACGCTTCGTGATCGGTGGTCCGCAGGGCGATGCCGGACTCACGGGACGCAAGATCATCGTCGATTCGTACGGCGGAATGGGGCGGCACGGCGGGGGCGCGTTCAGCGGCAAGGATCCGTCGAAAGTCGATCGCTCGGCGTGCTACGCCGCGCGTTGGGTGGCCAAGAACATCGTCGCCGCGAAATTGGCGAAGCGCTGTGAGGTTCAGCTCGCCTACGCGATCGGCGTCGCCAAACCGGTCTCCGTCGCCGTGGATACGTTCGGGACCGCCGCGGCGCCCGAGAGCGCGATCATGCGGGCCGTTCACGATGTGTTCGACCTCACACCGCGCGGCATCGTGAGCGACTTAGATCTCCGGAAGCCGATCTACAGCGCAACCTCGGCCTACGGCCACTTCGGGCGCACGCCGGAACGCATCGGCCGCGGGCGAACGGCCCGCACGCTGTTCACGTGGGAGCGGACCGACCGAGCCAAGGAGTTGGCGCGCGCCGTTCGCTGACCATCGAGTATCTTGCGAGCATGATGATCGAAGTGGTGGTCTCGAAACTCGGCGTCGATCCGAGCAACCAGTCGTACGTGGTCGTCCTTCAGGAAAAGGGCGGGGCACGCATGCTGCCCATCTGGATCGGGCAGGTCGAGGCCGAGTCGATCGTCATGCAGATGCACAACATGAAGCGAAGCCGGCCGCTCACTCACGACCTCTGCAAGTCGATCATTCTCGCGACGGGCTCCGAGCTCCGCCGCGTGCAGATCACCAGAGTCGAGAGCAACACGTACTACGGTGAGCTTCACCTCGACCGCGACGGCAAGTCGCTGCGCGTGGATTCCCGGCCGTCGGACGCGATCGCCATCGCGCTGCGCCTCGACGCGCCGATTTACGCGGCGGATACGCTTCTCGTGTCCGGTGAAGAGGAGGAGGAGGCGAGCGAGTTCAGCGTGCCTCCCGACACTGGAGCGCGCGACTCGACCGAGCTGAGCGCCGAACAGCTCAAGGAGTATCTCGAGCAGCTCCGCCCCGAGGATTTCGGCAAGTTCAATCCGTGATCGGCCCTTCCAAAACCACGATGCAGGGCGGAAGTGGAGTCGGCGGCGGACCCGGCGAACCGGTGCGTCGAGTCGAGGGCGTTGTCGTTCGAGGAACGCGCTCGGGCCAGATCCCAATTCCGAACCAGTGGGTCGTGCTGCATCGCGTCGGACCCGATCACGCCGGCCCGCTCGACTCGGTGCGGACGACGGCGAAAGGCACCTACGCGATGCAGTATCGCGCGTCGGGCGACACGTCGGCGCTCTACTTCACGTCGACGTCTTACGGCGGCGTCGCGTACTTCACGTCGCCGCTGCGCACGCTGAATGCGACGGGCGACGACGCGCGCCTGACGGTGTTCGACACGACGTCGGGCCCGGTGCCGATCGCGGTCGGCGGCCGCCACATCATCGTCGCCGCCGCCGGGCCCGGCGGTACGCGTCCCGTCGGCGAAGTCTACGATCTGGAGAACGACACCACGGTCACGCTCGTCGCACGCGACTCGAGCACGCCGCTGTGGAGCACGCACATTCCCGCGGACGCCCGGGGACCCCGCACGAACGCGGGCGGAACGATCGCCGCAAGCGCGATGACGTTTCACGGCGGAGTCGCCGGACTCTACGCGCCGCTGAGCCCAGGCTTTCGCCAGGTCGCGTTCTCCTACGATCTCCCGACGAAATCCTTCCCGCTCTCGATTCCGCTCGAGCGCCCGACCGGCTTGCTCGAGATCATGGTCGAGGACGCACGCGCGCGAGTCGCGGCTCCGCGCCTGCGTGAAGTCGCTCCCGTGAACGCCGACGGACGAACGTTCCGTCGCTTTCTCGCGCAGGATCTCGACGCGAGCACCGTCGTCAGCATCGACGTGCCGAGCGCGGGCGGTCTCAAGCCGGAGCGTGTGGAGCTCGGCGTGGGCGCCGCGATCGCGGCCGCCATGCTCGTCGCGCTCCTCTTTGCGACGCGCCGCTCTTTCCGCATTCCTCGGCCGGCGCTTGCGGTCGCCGAGGCACCGTCGAGCACTCTCGCGCGGCGGATCGCGGAGTTGGACGATTCGTTCGAGCACGGCGCGTCGCGCGACGGCGCCGACCGCGAGACGTATCAGTCGCGCCGCGAAGAGCTCAAGCGACGGTTGGCCGACGCGCTGGTCTCCGAGCGACAGAGCCAGTAGCACTCACCGATACCGCACGACACGACATGCACCGTTTGGATCGCCGGCTGTACGCGCTCACCGGCGCGCTCTCCATCGCTCTCTTCGCCTGCGGCGGAGCCAAGCCCGCCACGTCCGGCGCGAGCGGCGGGCGAGACGACTTCGGCAACGTCATCACCGTCGGCCACGAGAATCGCCCCAAACGCATCGTCTCCCTCAACCCGACGACCACCGAGATTCTCTTCGCCATCGGCGCGGGATCCCGCGTCGTTGGACGGTCGACGTACGACGTCTTTCCGAAGGAGGCAGCCGCCGTCACCGACGTCGGCATGCCGCTGCGCCCGAACGTCGAAGCGGTATTGGCCGTTCACCCGGACCTCGTCATTCTCTACGCGAGCAACGACAATCGTCCGGCCGCTGAACGATTTCAGCAGGCGGGCGTCATTCCGCTCGCGCTCAAGATCGACAGCATCGCGCAGTTCGAGCGCGACACGCGCCTCCTCGGACGGCTGACGGGAGACTCGGCGGCCGCGTACGCGCTCGTCGATTCCGTGGCCGCGACGCTCGACCGCGTGCGCGCGGCGACCGCGAACCTTCCGCATCCTACGGTCTTCATCCCGACCTGGGATCGCCCGCTCATCGCCATCGGCGGCGGCAGCTTCCTCAGCCAGTTGCTCGACGCGGCCGGCGGGCGGAACATATATGAAGACATCGCGACCCCATCCGCCGTCGTGACCATCGAAGACGTGGCCAAACGAAACCCCGACTACGTGCTGACCAGCCCAGCCGCCGCGCCGAACATCGGCACCGACCCGAAGTGGCGGGCGCTGTCGGCGGTGCGGCAGAAGCATGTGCTGATTTATGACACTCTGCTGGTTGGACGCCCGTCCGTCACGCTGGGAGCCGCGGCGCGCTCGCTCGCCGACTTGCTGCATCCGGGCGCGGTGCGCTAACGGATGCGTGCCTCTCGCTGGGCGGTCCTCGTCGCAGCGCTGATCCTCGCAGGTCTTCTCGGTCTCGCCGTCGGCACCATTCGCCTCTCACCCGCGCAGCTCTGGGACGGCGTGCGCGGCATCGGCGACAGCGCGTTCATCGTGCGCGGACTCCGGCTGCCGCGCGTCATACTCGCGGCGCTCGTCGGCGCGGGTCTGGGAATGTCGGGCGCCGCGCTTCAAGGCGTGATGCGCAACCCACTCGCCGAGCCGTATCTGCTTGGCGTGTCGGGGGGCGCGGCTGTCGGCGCGGTGATCGCGGTGAGCGTCGGATTGGCGTCGGCGTTCGTTCCGCTGGCGGCTTTCGTCGGCGCGATCGTCGCCGTCGTCGCGGCATTCATGGTCGCGCGCGCGGCCGGTGCGCGCGGCGATCCACGCATCCTCCTCATGGCCGGCGTCGTCGTCGGCGCGTTCGCCAACGCCGCGATCATGGTCGTGCTGGCGAATGCCGAACCGAACATCGTGCGCAACGCGCTCTGGTGGATGATGGGCTCCGCGGCCGAAGCGACGTGGCCGCAGATCATCGTGCTCCTGATCTACGTCGGCGTCGGGGGCGCCGCGCTCGTGCTCCTCGGCCGCGAGATCGACGTCCTCAGTCTCGGCGAAGAAGCCGCCGCGGGCCTCGGGCTCGACGTCGACGCGTCCATTCGTCGCGTACTGTTTCTCGCGTCGCTCGTCACAGCCGCGACGGTGGCGGCGGCCGGGTTGGTCGGATTCGTCGGACTCGTCGTGCCGCACATCTCGCGCGCCGCCGGTTTGCGACGCCACCGCGCGCTTCTCATCGGCAGCGCGCTGAACGGCGCGACGCTCGTCGTCGTCGCCGATCTTCTCGGGCGCATCCTCCGGCCGCCCGCCGAGCTCCCGCTCGGCGCCGTGACCGCGCTGGTGGGCGTCCCGTTCTTTCTGCTCAAGCTCCGGCGGCTCACGTGATTCGCTTCGACGACGTCGCCGTTCGCTACGCGCGCTCGGAGATCGACGCGCTCGCCGGAGTCACGCTCGAGGCGCCGGCGGGCGCGATGACCGCGGTCGTAGGCCCCAACGGCAGCGGCAAGAGCACGCTAGTGCGCGCGCTCGTCGGCCGAGTCGCGATCACACGCGGCGCGATTAGCGTGAGCGGCGAATCGCTCGCCTCGCTCTCGCGTCCTGTCATCGCGCGGCGAATCGCCGTGGTGAGTCAGCGCGAGGATCTCGCGTTCCCCGTGACCGTCGCCGACTACGTTGCCCTCGGACGATTCCCGCATCTCGGGATTTGGCACGCCGCGAGCTCGGACGACGAGCGCGCGATCTCCGACTCGATGCGTGAAGCAGGAGTCGAGGCTCTCACGACTCGGCGGATCGACGCGCTCTCCGGCGGGGAGTGGCAGCGTGTTCGCTTGGCCCGCGCGCTCGCTCAGGGCGGCACCGCGCTCGTCCTCGACGAGCCGACGGCGTTTCTCGACGTCGCGCACGAGATGGCCGTGTTCGAGTTGCTGCACCGGCTCGCGGTGGCGGGCCAGGCCGTGCTGCTCGTGAGCCATCAACTGAACCTCGTCGCGCGATTCGCCGACCGCATGGTTCTGCTGCAGCGCGGATCGGTCGTTGCCGAAGGATCGCCGGCCGACGTGATGCGCCCCGACGTGCTCGAGCCGGTGTACAGGTGGCCCCTCGCCGTCACGCACGACCCCCTCGTCGGCGCGCCGGCGCTCGTCCCTCTACGAGCGAATTCGACTCGGAACGGGGGCTAGGTTTTTAGGGTGGACGGGTGGACGGGTGGACGGGAACTACTTGGTCGGCATTCCGTTTTTTCACCGGTCCACCGGTCCACCGGTCCACCTGTCCACCCGCGAAGATGCCCCCACTGCTGACCGAAGCCATCGTCCTTCACTCGTTCGACTATCTCGAGTCCTCGCGCATTCTGCGCTTGTTGACGCGAGACGCCGGCGTGCGCTCCGTGCTCGCGCGCGGCGCGCGGCGGTCGCAGCGCCGCTTCGGTGGTGGCGCCGCGCTCGATCTGTACGCGCAGGGTTCGGCCGAGCTGCACACCAAGCCGGGACGCGACCTCGACACACTCGGCGGGTTCGACCTCGGCCACGCACGTCCCCAGCTCGCCGCGCACTTGGACCGCTTCAACGGCGCGGCGGCGATCGCCGAGATGGCGCTGCGCTGCGCGCACGAAGGCGCCGCCGACGTCGACTTGTTCGACGCCGTCGCGCTCGCCCTCGACGAGATCGCCGCCGCGCCCGGGCAGAGCGCGCGCGACGCGACGCTCGCCGCGGCGTGGCGCGTTCTCGCCGCACTCGGCGTCGCCCCGACGATCGACGACTGCGCGGAATGCCACGCGGCGGTCGCGGCCGACGAGCCGGCGTTGTTCAGCCATCCAGCCGGCGGCGTCGTGTGCGCGCGCTGCCGTACGCTCGCTCGCACGGGCCGCACGCTTCCCGCCTCGGCGCGGGGGGCGTTGCGCGTCTGGCTCTCGGGCGGTTCGTACGACATCACCGACGCCCTCGAGGCGCGCGCGCATCAACGTCTCCTCCGCGAGTTCCTGCGCGAGCATCTCGCCGACGACAAGCCGCTGCGCGCACTCGACGCGTGGGGCGGGGAGTTGGCGTAAGTGATCATCGGTACGGCCGGGCACATCGACCACGGCAAGACCGCGCTCGTTCAGGCGCTGACCGGCGTGGACACCGATCGCCTGCCCGAGGAGAAAAAGCGCGGAATAACCATCGAGCTTGGCTTCGCGCCGCTCACGCTCGACGGCGTCGGTGTCGCGGGGGTCGTCGACGTGCCCGGCCACGAGGCTTTTGTGCGCACGATGGTCGCCGGCGCTACGGGCATCGACCTCGCGCTGCTAGTCGTCGCGGCGGATGAAGGCGTGATGCCGCAGACGCGCGAGCACCTGGCGATTCTCGAATTGCTCGGCGTACACACCGGCGTGATCGCGTTGACGAAAGCCGACCTCGTGGAGGACGACTGGCTCGCGCTCGTCGAGGAGGACGTGCGTCAGGCCGCGGTGCGCGCGCTTCCATCGGCCCGGATCGTCGCGACGTCCGTGCGAACGGGGAAGGGCATCGACGAGCTGCGCACCGCGCTCGCGTCGCTCGCGTCGTCGATCCGCTCCCCCAACCCGGATGACCTGTTCCGGATGCCTATAGATCGGGCGTTCACCATCAAGGGAACCGGAACGGTCGTTACCGGAACCGTCTGGTCGGGCACCGTCAGTCGTGACGACGTCGTGCGCATTCTTCCGTCTGCGATCTCCGCGCGTGTGCGCGGTGTGCAGGGCCACGGAAGCCAGCGCGCTTCCGCCGAGCCGGGTGGCCGAACCGCCATCGCGCTCACGAGCGTCGAGACGTCTCAAGTGCCGCGCGGCTCGACGCTGGTCACGGATCTCGACTGGAAGCCGACGATGTTTGCCCGCGCCGACGTCACGCTTCTGCCGAGCGATGGCGCCGCCCCGCGATCGCGGAGTTGGGTGCGGTTCCACGTGGGCACCACCGAAGTCGGCGCGCGCATCGTGTCTCGCGAAGCGAAGCCCGGCACGACGTTCTCCGCGCGGCTCGCGTTCGACGCCCCGGTCGTTCTTCGCGCCGGCGATCGTTTCGTGCTCCGCGAGAGTGCGCCGCTCAACACGATCGGCGGCGGCGTCATCGCCGATTCGAACGCGCCGAAGCGCGGGCGACCCTGGCCCATCGGCATCGATCGCGCCGAGCGCTTCCTCCGGTTGCTCGAGGAGGCGGGTGCCCACGGCGTCGGCGGGGCGTCGCTTCCGGTTCGACTTGGTTGCTCTCCGAGCGATGTAAAAAATCTCATAGCCGAGCTCGGTGACGACGCCGTCGTCGTCGGCGATTTGGTCATCGCGCGCGACGCGCGACGAACTCACGAAGGCGCCATCGTCGCCATCGTCGACGCGTTTCATGCCGACCGTCCGCTCGAGCCGGGGATCTCGATTCAGCTCCTGAGGAGCCGGCTCAAGGTGCCGCCGGCGCTGGCGACGGCGACGATCGACGCGCTGGTCGCCGCCGGTCGGCTGCGGGTGGAGAACGGGATCGCGGCCAGACCAGGGTGGTCCGTCAAGCTTGGCGCGAGCGATGCGTCAATCGCCGAGCGCATCCTCGAGCATTTGGATCGCGCGGGGGCGGAGCCGCCGAGCACGACGGAATTGGAGTCCGAGATCGGTCACCCGCTCACGCCGGTGCTGAATTTCCTCGAGCGACGTGGCGACATCGTGCAAGTCGAGCAACTGCGGTACTATAGGAAGAATCACCTCTCGTCGGTTCTTGACCGGATTCGAGCGGTCATGGAGCACCAAAATGATGTGACGCCGGCCACACTTCGTGACCGGGTTGGGCTGTCGAGGAAGTTCTTGATTCCGATTTTGGAGTACTGCGATCGCGCCGGCCTCACGGTTCGAGGGCCTAGCGGGCGTGTGTGGCGAGACGTGTAAAGCTCTGTGCCACATAGACGTCCGCCATGTTTGGTTGCTTGACAGGTAGCTGTTCTGGACGTAAATATCCAATCACGACCAGTAGTCCACAGTAGTTCAACCCCTTCAGGAGCTCGTGTAACGGTCCTGTTTCGTTAGCGCGGAGAAAACATGTTCCACCGCTGGCCAGCACTGGTGCTGGTGCTTGCAGTTTCGGCGATGATGCCAAAGCAAGCGGCGGGGCAGCAAACGCAGTCGCCCCAAAAGCCCAGTGCAGGGAAATTCGGCAGGAGTTGGCCGAATCCCTTCAACCCGATCGTTCGCACGAACTTCAGTATTGGTAGTGGTTCGTGTGTCTCGGGCGAAACACACGCGGTCACCGTGCGGATCCTGAACATCCTGGCGCAGCCAGTGGTGATTCCGGTTCTCTTCGGACCGGCCGCGAATTCGACGTCGGGCGCTTCCAGCTCGATGAACGGGTCTCCGATCTCTAACCTCCGGTTGGAGTGTGGGGATTACGTGTCGTTCTGGGACGGCTATGTCCAGGACCACAGCCGCCAGGCTGCATCCGGGACCTACGTCGTTCAGCTCATCGTCGACGGGAAGCTGGCTAACACCACTCGTATTTACTTCCGCAAGTAGTCCGCAGAAAACGAAAACGCGCCGAGGGGGCATTCGCTCCTCGGCGCGTTCGTTTTGCGGCCCTGTCTCCTCGACGACGGGCTACCAGGCCGTTCGGGAAAAATTCAACGCAGACGACACAGACCTGGAACTGCGATCCCGCAGATGAACGGCGACCGGCGGTTGTAACACGCCTCGGCTTTTGTCTGTGGGATCGCTTTTCAAAGTCTGCGGGATCTGCGTTGAATTTTTCCTGACCACCAATCGTAGCCGGTCCGCCAATCGCAGCCCCGTATTAGCGACCCATCATGCACGCTTCATCAAAATTTCTATTGACTCTGAATGGAATGAACGCACTATAGAAACGCACCCCGGACCGGCCAACAGGAGGCTCCATGATCCCGTCGAAGCGCCGTTCATTTTTCCCTCTCTGCGGGCTGATCGCGTTTCTTCCGGCCCATGCGCTCGCGGCTCAACGCCCAGTCCCGGCGCAACGAGGGGGCGGCCCCAAGCCCGAAACGCCCCAACTGGTCGTCAGCGCGCTCGCCAGTTCCGATCCCTCGATCGGCGTGGCGGCGCGAGATGCGATCCGTCGCCGAATTCAATCCGAGCACACGGGGACTGACCTCTACGTCGTGCCGGGCGAGAAGGTCGACGCCGCGCTCAAAGACGCCGGCTTCAATCCTGACTCGGCCTTGGGCAAGACGGACCTGATCGCCCTCACCCACCAGGTTCGCGGTGACTACGCGTTCGATGGCACGGTCGAGCGCACGCCGGAGGGAGTCAAAACGTCATTCCGTTTGCTCACGCAAACCGGGCCGCAGATCGTCGCCGAGCCGCTCGTCGCGATCGTGGGATCGGACATCGGCGACGTCGCGAAGAAAGTGGATCGCGCCGTGTCCGAAGCGCTTCGAGCGCTCTCCTTCAACCACGACTGCCGGCGCTTCGCCGTCGTCGGCGACTACAAGCAGGCGATGCTCGCCGCGCAGCAAGGGCTCAAGCTCCGCCCGACGTCGACGGCGCTCAATCTCTGCGCCCTCTCGATTCTCACCGCGACGCACGCGTCGCCGGATTCGATCATCCCCGTCGCGTCCGCGATCGCGGCCGCCGACTCCTCAAATGCTGCGGCGTGGGCGAATCTCGTCGACGCGTACGCCGCGAAAGGAGACTCGGCGCGCGAGCTCGACGCCACGCGAATGCTCCACCACGTCGACTCGACCAACGTCACCGTCACGGTCAGTCTCGTCGAGCAGCTCGTTCGCGCCGGACAGCCCGAATCGGCACTCTCGGCGGCCGACACCGCCCTCGTGCTCGCTCCGGCCAACGCGGAGCTGTTGAAGAGGAAGTGGCTCTTGGAGCTTCGGCTCTCGAAGTACGCCGACGCGATCAAGACCGGCGACGCGATCGTCGCCGCCGACAGCGCTGCCGCGACCGAGGACTTTTTCAGACGCCAAATCCGCAGCGCCGTCGAAACGCGCGACACCACGTCGTTCCGCCGGCTCGCGAGCCAAGCCTCGGCACGACATCCGAAGAACGTGGACTTCCTTCTCATCCTGGCGCGAGACGCGGTCGATCGTAGTTCGCCGCGCGATGCGCTCGGTTTCCTCGATCGAGTGCTGGCAATCGAGCCCGCGAACGCCGCGGCGTGGCAGCTCGCGATTGCGGCTCAAGCGACCGGAAACGGTTCCGACAGCGCCGTCGCGACAGCTCGGCGCGCTCTCGCGGCCGGCGTGGCGAAGGACACCGTGGGAAGATCGCTGCTCGTCGTCCTCACACCGGCGCTCACACAGGCACGGACGACGTCTGCCCGCGCCGACTGGGAGTCGGTGCTCAAGATCGCGCAGTCCGTGGATAGCGTCGCCTCCACCCCGCGTAGCCAGTACTACATCGGCGCCGCGGCCTACCAGATCGCCACCGACGAAGCGCAAGCGATCGCCAAGGGCGGAACGCCGAAGAACAGCGCCGGCCGGCAGGCGCTCTGCGCGTCGGCGACTCGTCTCGAGGATCTCATCAACACCGCGTCGATCGGACTTTCCAGGGGAGGCAGCGTAGATCCGACCGTTGCCGCTCAGATCATGTCCGGACTGCCGACTCTCACCGATTTCGCGAGCTCCGCGAAGCAGGCGGGGTGTCGGAAGGATCAGTAATCGGTACCCGTCGCCGGCCATTCGGTGAGGCCGGAAAATTGAACAACGATGCCGCGGATGAACTGCTCGGTTTGACCAATCTTTTCATCCGCGTCATCGCTTTTCAAATCTGCGGCAATCGTTTTCCCATTTTTTGTCGCGGTAACCGTAGGCCACCGGCCGGAGGAGCCTGCCAGCCGAGGCCGGCCGAGCGCGAATTCGGCAGGGGATAGGAAGAGCGCCTACCTTGAAATGCCTCCGGATCCGCCGCTTTGGCGGGTCGCGGGGGCATTCCCGTTGCCCTTCAGGCGCGCATGATCAACCCCGATCGTCTTACCGTCAAAGCCGGCGAAGCGCTCAACGACGCCGTCGGCATCGCTCGCAAGAACGGCAATCCGGTCGTCTTCGACCTCCACCTGCTCGCCGCGCTCCTCGAGCAGGATGAAAGCATCGTCGTCCCCGTCCTCCAGAAGCTCGGCGCCAGCGTCGCGCAGTTACGCGAGCAGGTCGCTCGCGAAATCGAGCGATATCCCAAGCAGAGCGATGCGCAGCCGACCGCTTCGCGCGAGCTCAACAAGGTCTTCGATCGCGCCGAGGCCGAAGCCAAGAAGCTTGGCGACGAGTACGTGTCCACCGAGCACCTGCTGCTCGCGCTGTCGGACACGAAGGGCGCCGAAAGCAAAGCGCTGCTCAACGCATCCGGCGCGACGTACGACGCGCTGCTCGAGTCTCTCGAGCAGGTGCGCGGAACGCACCGCGTCACCGACCAAACGCCCGAGAATCAGTACCAGGCGCTGCAGCGCTACACGCGCGATCTCACCGAGGCCGCGCGCAAGGGCAAGCTCGACCCGGTCATCGGCCGCGACGAAGAGATCCGGCGCGTCGTGCAGGTGCTCTCGCGCCGCACGAAGAACAATCCGGTGCTCATCGGTGAGCCGGGCGTCGGCAAGACGGCGATCGTCGAAGGGCTCGCGCAGCGCATCGTGAACGGCGACGTGCCCGAGAGCCTCAAGAACAAGCGGCTCATCTCGCTCGACCTGGGCGCGCTCATCGCCGGCGCGAAGTTCCGCGGCGAGTTCGAGGAGCGCCTCAAGGCGGTGCTCAAAGAGATCATCGACGCCGAGGGGTTGTTCATCGTTTTCATCGACGAGCTGCACACGATCGTCGGCGCCGGAAAGGCCGAGGGCTCGATGGACGCGGGCAACATGCTCAAGCCGATGCTCGCGCGCGGTGAGCTGCGCGTCGTCGGCGCGACGACGCTCGACGAGTATCGCAAGCACGTGGAGAAGGATCCGGCGCTCGAGCGCCGCTTCCAACCCGTGTACGTCGGCGAGCCGACGGTCGAGAACACGATCGCCATTCTGCGCGGCCTCAAGGAGCGCTACGAGGCACACCATGGAGTGCGCATAACGGACGACGCCATCATAGCGGCGGCGACGCTCTCGCACCGCTATATCGGCGACCGGTTTCTCCCGGATAAGGCCATAGATCTGGTCGACGAAGCCGCGTCGCGACTGCGAATCGAGATCGACTCGATGCCGCAGGAGATCGACGAGGTCGAGCGGCGGATCATGCGGCTCGAGATCGAGCGAACCGCGCTTCAAAAGGAAAAGGATCGCGCCGCCATCGAGCGCCGCGAGGAGCTCGAGCGCGAGCTCGCCGAGCTGCGCGAAAAGTCGTCCGCGATGAAGGCGCAGTGGCAGCAGGAAAAGGAGATGCTCGGCGGCGTCGGCAAGATCAAACAGGAAATCGACCAGGCGCGCATCGAGGCGGAGCAGGCGACTCGTCGCGGAGATCTCGCGAAGGCCGCCGAGATCACGTACGGTCGCATTCCACAGCTCGAGTCGCGGATGAAGGACACCGAGCGCAAGCTCGCGTCCCAGGATGGACGCCCGCAGTTTCTGAAGGAGGAAGTCGGCGCCGACGACATCGCCGAGGTCGTGGCGCGGTGGACCGGCATTCCCGTCACCCGCATGCTCGAGAGCGAGCGTGAGCGTCTGACGAAGCTCGATGAGGAGTTGGCGCGCCGCGTCATCGGCCAGGAAGAGGCAGTGCACGCCGTGGCCAACGCCGTGCGCCGCTCGCGCGCCGGGCTGCAGGACCCGAACCGTCCCATTGGCTCGTTCATTTTCTTGGGGCCGACCGGTGTCGGCAAAACGGAAACCGCCCGCGCGCTCGCCGATTTTCTGTTCGACGACGAGCACGCGATGGTGCGCATCGACATGTCCGAGTACATGGAGAAGCACGCCGTGGCCCGGCTCATCGGCGCGCCGCCCGGATACGTCGGCTACGAAGAAGGCGGACAGCTCACCGAGGCGATCCGACGGCGTCCCTACGCGGTCGTTCTCTTCGACGAGATCGAGAAGGCCCACCCGGACGTCTTCAACATTCTTCTACAAATCCTCGACGACGGGCGCCTCACGGACTCCCAGGGGCGCACGGTCGATTTCCGCAACACCGTCATCATCATGACGTCGAACGTCGGCTCGACGTTCATCCTCGAGCACGCGAGAGGCGATTGGGCGTTGGTCGAGACGCAGGTGATGGCGTCGCTGCGGCAGGCGTTCAAGCCCGAGTTCCTCAACCGCGTCGACGACATCATCATCTTCCACCCGCTCGGCACCGAGCAGATCGAGCGGATCGTCGACCTCCAGCTCAAGCGGCTCGAGAAGCTGCTGGCCGAGCGGAAGATGTCGCTCGAGGTCACGCCCGAGGCGAAGCGCGTGTTGGCCGAGGAAGGGTACGACCCCGCGTTCGGCGCGCGACCCCTCAAGCGGTCGATCCAGCGGCTCATCCAGAATCCGCTCGCCATGGCGGTGCTCGAGGGCAAGTTCTTGGACGGGGACTCAATCGTCGTCAGGCCGGATGGCAAAGGAGCCTTGGAGTTCTCGAGCGAACCAGCGAAGGAAACGGTCGGAGCCTAATGCACGGGTTTGTCGGTCTGGCGATATAGATCTCGTCTTATGTAAGCGAGCCCCCGCGGCTCTTCGCGACTGACCGAGGAGGTTGGACATGACAGCCGTGCGAGTGATCCTGGCGACGTTGGGCGGCGCGTGCGCCGTGTTCACGGCTGGCTGTTCGGTAGCCGACACCAATGGACCGCCTTCGAAGCCGCCGGTCGCCGCAAGGCTGATCGCATCCAGCGACCTCACCGCGTCCGGGGACCCCGGTGCCGCAGTGGCCAGCGCGCCGACTGTCTGGGTCGCCGATTCGTCCGGGTTCTCTCCGATCGCGGGCGTGCGCGTAACGTTCACGGTCACGGCTGGCGGGGGAACGGTCCGCACCAGCTTGGCCGTCAGCGACGCCGCCGGAATCGCCAGTTCCGGATCCTGGCAGCTCGGTGAGGCCGCAGGCACGAATACGGTCGTTGCGAGCGCGCCGGGTCTCCCTTCGGTGACCTTCACAGCGACCGGTCTACCGCGACATTTGATCGCGAAGTTCGAGCTCCAGACGATGGGCGGACAATCGCTGCCGGTGACGGGATCGGGCGCCACGATCACCGGCGGTCATTTCTACCTATACGACGACGGCACGTGCGACCGCTGGTGGGACGGATTCGGGAGCGTCGAGCCGTGCACCTACACGCTCACCGGTCAACTCAGCGGCCACGCCGCTCTCACATTCTCTGACAGGATTCGTGGAAATCTGTTCGCGACCGGGGACGCTGTGTCGGGGACGATGAAGGTGACGTACACGGACTCCGTCGACTTCGACGACGAGGTTTACAAACTCTCTGGTTGACGGTGGCGAAGAGGCGACTTGACGTGTTGAAGTAACCCGTGACACCATATTCGCATGTACAAGCCGCTGACGCTCGTCGCCGCTCTGTCGTTCGCGGTCTCGTCTCCCGCGGCCGGGCAGGCGGCGAACCCCGATTCCGCCCGGCTCGTCACGCGCGACATCTCCAACTTCTGGCGGGCGATCGACCACGCGGCCGGCAAGGACACGACCGCGCTCATCACCGCGCTCCGCGACGACTATCTCAAGAATCCGTCGCCGGGCCTCTTCGACTGGATCACCAATCGCCTCATCAACCAGGACGCGGTCGGCAAGGTACTCGAAGCGAAGGGCTGGACACGGGAACGTTCGATGGGCGCGATGGCCGCGTCGCTCGGCACGCCGGAGCGCGCCGGGTTCGACACGGTGGTGATGCCCGCGGTCCTCAACGACGCCGCGCGGAATCTGGCGTTCACGTATCTCGGTCGCCGGCGCTACTACGACGCGATTCGTCGCAACATGCTCGCCGTGGACACGGCCCGCGCGATCAAGGATTCGATTCATGCGGCGTTCCGTCGGATGTCTGCTCTGTATCCGGAGGCCAGATACGCCGACGTGTATTTCCTGGTCGGCCGGATGAGCTCGGGCGGCACGACGGGGCGCAACTCGCTGCTGATCGGCACCGAGATGAATGCGCGCGACCCATCGACGCCGCTCGACGAGCTCGACGCGTGGCATCGGGCCGTCACTGGTTCGGTCGCGGACCTACCGCACATCGTCTCCCACGAGATGATCCACACGCTTCAGGGAAAGCGCAGTGGTCCGCAGACGTTACTGAGTGCGGCGCTCAACGAAGGGAGCGCCGATTTTCTCTCCGAGCTCGTCTCCGGCAAGCGCATCATCAACCCGGCGTACGCGTACGGCGACGCGCACGAAGCCGAGCTGTGGGCGAAGTTCCAGACGCAGATGGACAGCGCGAAGACGGGCGACTGGCTCTACCAGGGCGACCGCACGCCGCCCGGCATTCCGGCCGACCTTGGCTACTGGATGGGATACAAGATCTCGAAAGCCTATTACGACAAGGCCGCCGACAAGAAGGCCGCCGTGCGCGAGATCCTGCTGTTCAGCGACGCGAGGGCTTTCCTGGGGGCGAGCGGATACAACCGCTAGAGCGCGTCACTTCGGCGTCACTTCGGCGTCGCTCGGCCGCCGTTGGCCGTCGGCGCGTCGGCCGGAACACCCGAGTACATGAGTCCCGAGCAGGCCAACGGGCGTGGACCGGTCGACGCGCCCAGCGACGTCTACTCGCTCGCGTCCGTCGTGCAGGAAATGCTCGGCGAGTCGCGGACGGATGTGCCGCACGCCGCGCATGACGCGCTGCGGCGCGCGCTCGCCCGCGACGCCACCGCGCGATTTCCCTCGTCGTCGAGCTTCGAGCACGCGTTCTCGGCGGCGTTCGCGACGGCCCGCTCTCGACGCGCACTGCGACGTTGGGCGGTGGGCATCGGATCCGTGGCCGCCGTGTCGATCGCGGCCTTTGCGGTCGTGGCCACACGCGAGCATCGTCCCAAACCGGACGCCTTCGAGCTCTATCTGCGCGGCACGGATCAACGGCTCTTTCGCACCGACAGCGGAACGAGAGCCGCGGTCGACATTCTCGGGCGAGCGGTGAAGGCCGACTCGCTCTTTCCGCCGGCTTTCGCGGCCCTGGCCCGGGCGTACAACGCCGTCTGCATGGGCAGAGCCGTGCGTCCCGTTCGCCTCGTGGCGTGCGACAGCGGCGCCGTCGCTGCGCGCCGCGCAATCGCGCTCGACTCGACGATCGCCGATGGCTACGACGCGCTCGCGTGGGCGAGCGTCAATCGTCTAGAGTTTTCGACGGCCGAGGCGGCGGCTCGCCGCGCTGTGGCCATCGAGCCGAACAATCCCGAGGCCCACGACTATCTCGCCAGCGTCGCTGTCTGGCTGGGCCGTTCAGACGAAGCGATCGCCGAGGCCCGCCGCTCAGTGGCGCTCAACCCTCGCTCCGTCGATGCCGTCGCGCATTACGGCGACACGCTCGCGTTGCTCGGCCGCGAAGACGAGGCGCTCGTCGTCCTTCAGCCGTTGCGGTCTCTCCGTCCCAAGGTCCGTCGCGTCAGCCAAACCGTGGGAAGCATTTACGAAGAGCGCAAGATGTGGCCCGATGCAATGGTCGAAGCTGGAAACGACTCGAGCCGCATCGCGCGCATTCTGGCCGAATCGGGGCACGGTGCGGAAGCCCGTGCGATTCTCAGAGTTCTCGAGGCGAGATGGAACGAAGGTCGCGGTCGGGCATGGGACATAGCCGACATCTATTTCGCGCTGCACGAGTACGACAGCGCTTTCGCCTGGCTCGATCGGTCGGTCGACGACGTTAGTCTCCGGCGCGCGGTGTTCGGATCGCCGTTCGCCGACGCGAGGGCCGATCCGCGATTCCGCAATCTGCTCGACCGTCTGAAGCTCCCGCCGCGATGATCCCGACATCCGCCGACGCGTCGTTCATGGATCTCGCGCTCGACCAGGCCCGTCGCGCCGGTGAGTCGGGCGACGTTCCGGTCGGCGCGGTGCTCGTGCGCGAGGGCAGGGTCGTCGCGTCCGCCGGAAACCGCACGGCGCGCGATCGCGATCCGACGGCGCACGCCGAGCTGCTCGTGATTCGCGACGCGGCGGAGTCGCTCGACGATTGGCGGCTCGCCGGATGCACGTTGTACGTGACGCTGGAGCCGTGCGCGATGTGCGCCGGCGCGATCGTGCTCGCGCGCGTCGACCGCGTGGTGTTCGGCGCGTGGGATCCGAAGGCGGGCATGGCCGGGTCGGTCGGCGATCTGCTGCGGCATCCGAAGCTCAACCATCGGCCTGAAGTGCTCGCGGGCGTGCGCGCGGACGAATGCGGCGCGCTGCTCACGCGTTTCTTCGAGCAGCGCCGCCAAGTCGTTGACGCACCATGATCTACGCCCTAACTTTCTCGGCTGCTCCGGACAGGTGGCCGAGTGGCTGAAGGCACCGGTCTCGAAAACCGGCATACCGGTGAACCCGGTATCGAGAGTTCGAATCTCTCCCTGTCCGTTCTCCTCCGGCGCTAGAGCGCCCCACATGCGTTCTTGGCGGTCGATCGTCGGCGCCGCGGTTTTCGCGGCCAGCCTCCCGTGCGTCGCATCGGCGCAGCGCCCGGCGTTGCTCGGCGTGTACGACGCGCGCTCCGGCGATCCGGTCCATGGAGCGATCGTGCGCGACACGCTCGGCGCTCAGGCTCTCACGTCGGTCGACGGGATCGTCGCCCTCACCTACATCACGGCGGTCGGACCGTTCGTGATGCTCGAGATCAAAAAGGTCGGCTATCGGCCACTGCACATCCGCATCAAAGCCGACTCGCTCATGGATCTCACCGAGCTGCTCGAGCCGCTCCCGCTGGGTGCGTCGAACGAGCTGCCGGCGGTGGTGACGACGGCCAAGTACAACATCGCGCTCGACTCGGCGTTGTGGAACGGTTTCGCCGCGCGCTGCACCGTGTCGACCGTGCGCTGCTTCAACTTCGAGGAGCTCGCGGCGCGGCCGGCGTCGAACCTGGTGGATTTTCTCGACAAGGCGGGCGGGATGACGCCGCAGTGCGGCACGACGATGACGCGCGGCGCTCGGCCGAGGCGCGTGATGGGGAACGGCGGACGGACGCTCGACTGCGTGAAGATGCGCGGGATCGGCCTCCAGGCGAACAAGCTCTGTGTCCCGACGTACTACGTGGACGGGTTCGTGCGCGGGCACGCGGAGAACACGCTCGACCAGATTGAGGAATCTCTCAAGCCTGGTGAAGTGAAGGGGATCGAGGTGTATATGCCGGGCGAGCCGATTCCGGCGCGGTGGAGCACGGCGGCGGGGAACGAGGGGTGCGGGAGCGTGGTGATCTGGACGAAATATGTGCACATGGGCGAAGTTTGCTCACGGCCCTGTCCCGCCGAGCCGCTCCCACCCCGGACATGACGACAACCTTTCCGACCGCGCTCCGCGACGCGCTCGCCGATCGATACGCGATCCAGCACGAGCTCGATGCCGGCGGGATGGCCACCGTCTACCTGGCGCACGACACCCGGCACGACCGGCCCGTCGCGATCAAGGTGCTGCGCGACGAGCATGGAATGGCGCTGGGGGCCGAGCGATTCGATCGGGAGATCAAGCTCCTCGCGCGGCTGCGCCACCCGTTCGTGTTGCCGCTGCACGACTCCGGCGCCGCGGCGGGCTCGCTGTACTTCGTCATGCCGTACATCGACGGGGAGTCACTTCGCGCGAGACTCGCACGCGACGGGCGCGTTCCGGTCGCCGATGCGGTCGAGATCGTCCGTCAGGTGGCCGACGCGCTGGCTTATGCGCACGGCGAAGGGGTCGTGCACCGCGACGTGAAGCCGGAGAACATCCTGCTCTCGCGGCGAAGTACAACTACGAGTGGGATTGGGAGGGGGCGGCGCGC
Source organism: Gemmatimonadaceae bacterium (assembly GCA_036003045.1). NCBI lineage: Bacteria > Pseudomonadati > Gemmatimonadota > Gemmatimonadia > Gemmatimonadales > Gemmatimonadaceae > Gemmatimonadaceae bacterium. The sequence goes on along the minus strand of DASYSS010000094.1, from coordinate 2,347 downwards.
GGTGGAGCTGAACCCGGTGTCGGTGCTTCCGCACATGAACCTGGGGATCGTGCACGACTTCGGCGCGCACCATCCCGAGGCGCTCGCCGAGTTTCGTCGCGTGGCGGAGATGGATCCGTCGTTCGTCCGCGTGTACACGTTCCTCGCGATGGAGCTGGTGTGGGTGGGCGACCGCGAGGGTGCGGTGCGCGAAGCGCGGGTGGCGCACGGGTCGGCGCCCGACTACGCGATGTTCGCGATGCCGCTGGCCATCGCGCTCCACGGAGTCGGCCAGATCAAGGAGGCGCGCGCGATGAAGGCGCGCGCGTTCGCGGCCGGTTTGCCGCCGGTCTATCGCGCGATGGTGCACGCGATGTTCGGGGAGCGCGACGACGCGATCGCGGCGCTCGACCGGGGGTACGAGGAGCGCGCGCACTGGATGTACACGCTCCCAGTGCAGGCCTATTTTCGCGAGTTGAGAGGCAATCCGCGGTTCGTCGCGCTGGTCGAGAAGGTGCGGCACGCGGGTCCGCCGTGACAGACGCCGTCAGCCGTCCCATATTCGCGTCACTTCTCGGAGGACACCGATGCACTGGGATACCGGCAACATAGCGTTCATGCTGGTCTCGACGAGCCTGGTCATGCTCATGACGCCGGGCCTCGCCTTTTTCTACGGCGGCCTCGTCGGACGCAAGAACGTCCTCACGATCATGCTCCAGAGCTTCGTCTCGATGGGCGTGACGACCGTGCTGTGGGTGGTGTGCGGCTACTCGATGGCGTTCAGCGGCAGCTACCAGAGCGCAACGAATCCGGACATCGCCGGTATCATCGGCAACTTCGACATGGCGTTCCTTCGCGGCGTCGACCCGTTCACGCCGTTCCCGGGATCGCCGACGATTCCGTTGATCGTGTTCGTGGCGTATCAAATGATGTTCGCGCAGATCACGCCCGCGCTCATCACGGGTGCGTTCGCCAACCGTGTGACGTTCAAGGCGTATCTCCTGTTCCTCGTCGCCTGGTTGATGCTGGTGTACTTCCCCGTGGCCCACATGGTCTGGGGTGGTGGACTCCTTCAGGCGCGCGGCATCCTCGACTTCGCGGGAGGAATCGTCGTCCACGCCACGGCGGGGTTCGCGGCTCTCGCCGCGGTGTTCTACGTCGGCCGGCGGCGCGTGCCCGACGCGGGACTGCACAGCATTCCGCTCGTGGCACTCGGCACGGGTTTGCTGTGGTTCGGCTGGTACGGGTTCAACGCGGGCAGCGAGCTCAAAGTCGACTCGGTTACCGCGCTGGCGTTTCTGAACACCGACGTCGCCGCCTCGTTCGCCGCGATCACGTGGTTGGTGCTGGCGTGGTTCTACGAGCGAAAACCGAAGTTCGTGGGACTCCTCACCGGATCGATCGCGGGATTGGCGGCCGTGACGCCGGCGGCGGGCTATGTCACGACGTCGACGGCGATTCTGATCGGCATCGCCGCGAGCGTCGTGTGCTATTACGCGATCTCGCTCAAGAACAAGATGCAATGGGACGACGCGCTCGACGTGTGGGGCGTTCACGGCGTCGGGGGAATGCTGGGCGTCTTCGCCCTGGCGATCTTCGCCGACAAAGCCATGAACCCGTCCGGATCGGACGGGTTGGTGCACGGCAACACGGCGTTCTTCGTCAAGGAGTCGCTGGCCGTGATCGCGGCGGCGGCGTACGCGTTCGTCTTCACGTACGGGATGCTGGCAGTGATCCACGCCATCACCCCCGTCACGGTCAGCGCGGCCGACGAGGAACTGGGGCTCGACGAGTCGCTGCATGGGGAACACGCCTATCTATAGAACGCGCGCCGGAACGCGCGTGAGGACGCGCGCCAGAACGCGGGTCGTCATTCGGCTCGCGATGACCGGTGTACTCGGTGCGTGCGCCCACCTCGGCGTGCCCGGTCCCGTCGTCGCCGATCGGCCTGGATATACGGACACTCCGGTCGCCCTGGCGGGCGGCGCGGTGCAGCTCGAGGCCGGTGCGACGGACGATCGCGTCGGCCCGTCCGGCTCGCGAACCGAATACTTCTCAGCCGGCGAGACGCTGCTGCGCCTTGGTCTCGGCGCGCGGACCGAGGCGCGCCTATTTGGAAACTCATATGGCTTTCGCTCGGCGTCCGGCGCGCCGAGGACCGGAGGTGTGGAAGACTTCAAGCTCGGGGCGAAGCTGAATCTCCGGTCTGCGCCGGACAGCGTTCACTCGTGGGCGCCGAACATCGCGCTGTTGGCGGCGACGACCCTTCCGACCGGCGCCAGCGGATTCGGCGCCACCTCATCGCAGCCCGAGGTCAAGGTCGCCATGAACTGGACCACGGCGAGCCCATTCTCGCTGTACACCAACG